>DATMTG010000067.1:0-3365 GCA_035565075.1 Stenotrophobium sp. | reverse complement strand
GTCCCGGCGCGGTGGTTGGCCAGCAGCTTCGGAATCGACGCCATCCACATCGAAGGCGTTGGGCTGCTGCACGCGGACGGCCGAGCAATCTTCCAGGCCGCTCGAGCGGCGAACGTTGTGATGATGACGAAGGATGAGGATTTCGTGAAGCTGCTCGATCGGTTCGGGCCACCGCCGCAAGTCGCCTGGGTGACATGTGGCAACATCGGTAATGCGGAGTTGCGGCAGATTATTTTATCGACATGGCCGGCGGTAGCGACATTACTCGCTCGCGGCGAGCCTCTGGTCGAGATTGACCGGCCTGAGTAAATGCCGCTGGCTCGTTATCTCCGGTAATGACGCTGACGGTCCTCGCCACCATGCACCGCGCGTCGGCGAGCGATGTCGGCGGGATGGGCCGAATCGTCGTGACTTTGAGGGTCTGGTACCAGCGTTCCATTTTCCCATTCGATTGCGGGTAATACGGCGCGGTACGGACGTGCGTCATCCCCGCCCGGCGGATGAACGCCTTGAAGTCCTTCGCGATGAACTGGGGGCCGTTGTCGGAGATGAGGCGGGGTCGAGCGTCGGGGAAGCGCTCGCGCGTCCGTTGCAGCAGCGTCTCGACCTCGGCCGCGGTCATCCGTTCGCGGAGTTCCCAATGGACGATGAAGCGCGAGGCCCCGTCGAGAATCGAGAAGCGGTAGTAGAACTTCCGACGATGTTCACGTAGCTGATGTCGATGTGCCAGTGCTCGTGCGGGGAGAGCGGCTGCTCAAACCCGGTGCCCTTCTCGGACGGTTTGCCGTTCCAGCGATCGAGGACCTCCGCCGCCGTCAGCACGCGGGAGACCGTGGCCGGGCTCACGGCGACGATATCCGCATCGAGCATCGTGAAGGTCAGGCGTCGGTAGCCCTCCGGCGCAGGGGTGTGTCGTGATACCGCAGAATTGCCTGCTGCTCCTCGGGCGTGAGCCAGTGCGCGCGCGGGTTCTGCCCGTTGTGCGCGTTCCGCTGACCGTAGCGGGTGTACCAGCGATAGCACTGGGCTGGCAGCACGCCGAGGCGAGCGAGCATCCACTGCGTGGCCAGCTCGGTGCGCGCGGCGAATGCCGCCACGAACTCGACGACGGCGTCGCGACACTCCGAAGGGATCCATCGGCCGCTCAGCTCGCCCCAAGCTTTCTTTTCAACGCGACATACTCCTCCGAGACGGCGGCGATGAGCGCGTCCTTCTGCACGAGCCGCGTCTCCAACGCCGCGATACGCACACGATCGGCGGAGATGGACAACGCCTGGCCCCTGCGCGTCCGCCCATCCTGGACCGCGGCGCTCAACTGCTCCAGCGCTCGCCGCTGCCAGAGGCAAAACAGGATCGGCTGAATCCGATACTCATCACAGAGGTCTGACACGGGACCCTGGTCGGCGAGGTGTCGCCGCAGGATTGTCGCCTTCTCCTCTGCCGCGAACTACCGGCGCGTGCCGTTCCTTCCGTTTGACTGACTCATGAATTCCTCCGGGTGCCCACTGCATAGTGTGGGGCCGGTAGGAGTCACATTTCAATTGAGGCGGAACACGCCGCCTACAACTCATCTCCAAGCAACGGCATCCATATAGCTGCCAGGAGATTTGGAAATGCGAATCGTGGCCGCGAAGCCTAACGCCTTGAGACGTCCCGTGGCAGGAGCAACGCCCTCCCCCGCGAGCATAAAATGGTACTCGCACAGCCATCTCATGCACATGGCAAATGAGAGCGCAGTGACTGCGTCGCCGATCAACAGTGCCATTCGCGTGTCTTCTCCCGCTGTCCCGCCGATATTCCGATATGGGCGAAGTATGCTCGCCATGAGTCTTTTGCGCCTGTCAATCCACCTGCGCTCTTGCTTCGAATCCCGTACCCACCATCCCACCGCCAGCGCTCTGCTGAAAGTGCTCGCAATACAAGAA
The DNA here is from genome assembly GCA_035565075.1 of Stenotrophobium sp. Classification (GTDB taxonomy): domain Bacteria; phylum Pseudomonadota; class Gammaproteobacteria; order Nevskiales; family Nevskiaceae; genus Stenotrophobium. Next base: position 1,440 of record DATMTG010000067.1, on the reverse strand, counting down.
AGAGGCTTTGGCTGGGCCATCAAGAGTGCAATAGCTTCCTCGTGCGATACGGGGAGAAGTGATGGCATGAGCACAACAAAGCGCTGTTTAATCTGCTCAGGATCGGGTACCAGCGTATGAAGCACGTCCAATGTGACAGTCGCGCTCAATTCATCTTCTTTCAGCTTCTGCTCAGGATTCATGGTCATTCAGGCTCAAGGGTAGCAACGACGCGCATACGCCCGTCATCGCCATTGCTTGTTACTAATCCCAAGCTCGACAATCGCCGCTGGAGCACCTGCACAGCTTACCTGCGCAACGCCAACATACCTTTTGGTACCGAGTATGACATTGGTCATGTCCAAATCAAGGAAGTACACACCCTCAGGCACATCCAGAAAGCCTGGAACCGCTGGAAAGTAATGGCGTCGGAGCGCAGTCCCCTCGAACGACACCACTCCGATAGGCCAGTTGGCATTCCCGGCTACCGTTCTGCGACCATCTGGACAGCTGCGCAATTCCCAAAAGACTCCAGTGCTCGCAATGAGTTTCGGCCATTCATCGGGACTCACTGTTGCGCGTCCAGCTAATAGTTGCGCTTCTTGCGCTAGCTCCGTATCAAACTCCCACCCCACGCCAAGCGGCTCGACGCCCGAGAGAAGAAAGTCGTTGGCCTCTTCAAGACACTCCAAGGCGCCAAGCAGTTGCACATCGCATTTGTACGCCTGATCACCAGGGAAGCTTCCGACTCCACCGCCAACGGTCGGGTCGCCACCATCCGTACAGTTCCACCATTCACCATCGCAATCATCGGTAGTAATGTACATGCCGTTCGCATCTCGCTTGGTCACCGCGTTGTTCCCGCCATACACGTAGGGATTGATTCCGCCGTCGATGCCCAGCGGGTCCTCACTCACAAACCGCCGGCTCGCCGGATCATACCACCGCGCGCGCACGTAGTAGAGCTGCGTGGAATCGCCTTCCCAGACCAAGCCCTTCCAGCGGAGCCGGTTCGTATCCGCCAGCGCCGTCACGGCGCCCGGCTCCAGCGTACCCCACGGCGCGTAGGTCTCGCGCTCGGTGATCGTGCTGCTCCCCGTAAAGAGCCCAATGACGTTGCCGTTCACGTCCTGCACGACTTGCTGCACGGTGCCGCTCCCGGTCACGAGCGCGATGGGTGCATCGGTGCCCGGCGCGTAGGCATACTCGCCCACGCGATGCGTGGCCGTGCTGTCCAGTTCCGCCAGGAGCTGGTCGTGGTCCCAGAGGAAATAGCGCTTCACGCCGTGCCCGCTCCGGCGCACGAGCTGCCCGGCGGCGTTGTACGCATAGGTGATCGTCGCGCCGCCGGCCCGCACGCTGTCCATGTGGCCCTCAGGCGACCAATAATAGCGCGTGGTGTCGCTTCCCGTCACTCGGGTGAGTCGGTTCCCGTCGGCGTCATCGGTGTAATGCGTTAAC
>DATMTG010000066.1:0-2364 GCA_035565075.1 Stenotrophobium sp. | reverse complement strand
AAAACCGGCCATGCCTTCATCAAGGAGCGCATGCGCGCGGAGAACGCGGTCTACGGCGGCGAAATGAGCGCGCACCACTATTTCCGCGATTTTGCCTATTGCGACAACGGCAACATCCCGTGGCTGCTGGTGGCGGCACTGATCAGCGAGACCGGGACAACCCTCTCGCAACTGGTGGGTGAACGCATCCGAAAATTTCCGGCCAGCGGCGAGATCAACCGCAAGGTGGCGGATGTGGGCGCGACGATTGCTCGGGTCGAGGCCCGCTATGCGGCGGACGCGCAGGCCGTGGACAGAACCGACGGCATCAGCATCGGGTTCCCGCAGTGGCGCTTCAACCTGCGCGGCTCCAACACTGAGCCGGTCCTCCGGCTCAACGTCGAATCGCGCGGCGACGCGGCCTTGATGCGCGACAAGACGACGGAAATCTTAAACTTCATCGAAACCGCATGAACCCGGCACCAGGACCGATCGATCCATGAAAAAAACCGCACTCATCACCGGCGTCACCGGTCAGGACGGCGCCTATCTGGCCGAGTTCCTGCTCGGCAAGGGCTACGCCGTGCACGGCATCAAGCGGCGCAGCTCGCTGTTCAACACCAACCGCATCGACCATCTCTACCAGGATCCGCACGAGAAGGGCCGCACGTTCCAGCTGCATTACGGCGACATGACCGATTCGAGCAGCCTGATCCGCGTGATCCAGGATGTGCAGCCGGACGAGATCTACAACCTCGCCGCGCAGAGCCATGTCGCGGTGTCGTTCGAGGAGCCGGAATACACCGCCAACTCGGATGCGCTCGGGGCGCTGCGTATCCTCGAAGCCATGCGTATCCTCGGCCTCGGCAAGAAAACACGCTTTTACCAGGCTTCGACCTCGGAACTTTACGGACTGGTGCAGGAGACGCCGCAGAAGGAAACCACGCCGTTCTATCCGCGCTCGCCGTATGCCGCCGCCAAGCTCTATGCCTACTGGATCACGGTCAATTACCGCGAGGCCTACGGCATGTATGCCTGCAACGGCATCCTGTTCAACCATGAGTCACCGGTGCGTGGCGAGACTTTTGTCACGCGCAAGATTACGCGCGCGCTGGCGCGCATCAGCCTGGGATTGCAGGACTGCCTGTATCTGGGAAATCTCAATGCCAAGCGCGACTGGGGCCACGCCCGCGACTACGTCGAGATGCAGTGGCTGATGCTGCAACAGCAGCAGCCGGAGGATTTCGTGATCGCCACCGGCGTGCAGTACAGCGTGCGCGATTTCGTCGATGCCGCCGCCGCTGAAATCGGCATGACGCTGAGCTGGAGCGGCGAAGGCGTCAACGAACAGGGTCGGGTCGACAAACCGGGAAAATCGGTGCTCAAGCCCGGACAGGTCATCGTCAGCGTCGATCCGCGTTATTTCCGTCCGACCGAAGTGGAGACGCTGCTGGGCGACGCCAGCAAGGCGCACCGCAAACTGGGCTGGAAACCGCAGACCAGCTTTGCCGACCTGGTCGCCGAGATGATGCGCGAGGACGTCAAGCTGGCGCAGCGCGATCAACTGGTCAAGAAAAGCGGCTTCAAGGCTTTCGATTTCAACGAGTAGACATGCAGGCATCGAGCAAAATCTATGTCGCCGGTCACCGCGGTCTGGCCGGTTCGGCGATCATGCGCCAGTTGCAGCGCCGCGGGTTCAAAAATGTCGTGACTCGCAGTCATGCGGAACTGGAGCTTGCCAATCCTGAAGCCGTGCGCGAATTCTTTGCGAGCGAGCGACCCGAATACGTGTTTCTGGCGGCGGCGAAAGTCGGCGGCATCCACGCCAACAACACTTATCCGGCCGAATTCATCCAGCAGAACCTTGCGATCCAGACCAACGTTATTCACGAGGCTTGGCGCGCCGGCGTCAAGCATCTGCTGTTCCTGGGATCGTCGTGCATCTATCCGCGCGATTGCGCGCAGCCGATCCGCGAGGACTATCTGCTCACCGGGCCGCTGGAGGCGACCAACCGCGCCTACGCGCTGGCGAAAATCGCCGGCATCGAAATGTGCTGGTCGTACAACCGCCAATACGGCACGCGCTATCTTGCGGCGATGCCGACCAATCTCTACGGCCCCGGCGACAACTACGATCTGGCCAATTCACATGTGCTGCCGGCCCTGATCCGCAAATGCCACGAAGCAAAGCTTGTGCAGGCGCCGAGCTTTGCCGTCTGGGGCAGCGGCAAGCCGAAACGTGAATTTCTCTACAGCGACGACATGGCCGATGCCTGCGTATTCCTGCTGGAACATGCCGAGACCCGGTTCGGGCATTTGTTCAACGATCGCGAGCCGCCGCTGCTCAATGTCGGCTGTGGTGAGGATGTCACCATCGCCGAACTG
>DATMTG010000065.1:0-1836 GCA_035565075.1 Stenotrophobium sp. | reverse complement strand
GTAACCGACGCCAGTTTCGAGCAGGATGTCCTGAAGAGCGAAACGCCCGTGCTGGTGGATTTCTGGGCGGAATGGTGCGGGCCCTGCCGCATGATCGCGCCGATCCTCGAGCAGGTCGCGGCTGAAACCTCCGGCAAGCTCAAGGTGGTCAAGCTCAATGTCGACGAGAATCCGCTGTCACCGCCGAAATTCGGCATCCGCGGCATTCCGACCCTGATCATGTTCAAGGACGGCCAGATCGCCGCGACCCAGGTCGGCGCGGTGCACAAGGCGCAGCTCGCCGATTTCGTCAACAAGCACGTCAACCTCGCATGATCAAACAGCGCCGCCGGCACCCGAATGGCCGCAACAACGGTCGTGGCCAGGGGAACAATGGCAATAACGGCAACAATGGCAACGGCGGCAACGTCGGCAACTATGGCTCGGGTGAGCCCAGGACCATAGACCTGCAGCCCTTCGACGAGGCGGCCGAATACGCCGAAGCCATGGCGGGCGGCGACACGGCGACAGCGGTTGCCGCGGCCCCGCAGTCTGCCGGGGTGCGTGTGCAGGAGGATGGCAGCGTGATCGAGGGCGCTGCCGGCGAGCAGGCTGCCGTCCGCGATCAGCGGCCGCTGGAGCCGCCCAAGACGCTGTGGATTCCCGAGCTGAAGAAGAAAACCGCGGCCGAATTGCTGGAACTGGCGGAAGCTCAGGGCCTGGAAAACACCGCCCGCGTAAAGAAGCAGGACATGGTGTTCCAGCTGCTGCGCGCCGCGGCGCGGCGTGGCGACATCATCCAGGCCGAGGGCGTGCTGGAAATCATGCCGGACGGCTATGGCTTCCTGCGCGGCGCCGACAGTTCCTACGCCGCCGGTCCGGACGACGTCTATATCTCGCCCAGCCAGATCCGCCGCTTCTCGCTGCGCACCGGCGACACCGTGACCGGGCGTGTGCGCAACCCGAAGGACAACGAGCGCTATTTCGCGCTGCTCAAGGTTGATACGATCAACTACGAGGATCAGGAAGTCTCCAAGAAGAAGGTGCCGTTCGAGAACCTGACGCCGCTGTTCGCCGATGAACAGCTCAAGATGGAGCGCGGCAATGGCACCACCGAGGACATCACCGCGCGCGTGATCGACCTGGTGGCGCCGTTCGGCAAGGGCCAGCGCGGCCTGATCGTCTCGCCGCCCAAGGCTGGCAAGACCATCATGCTGCAAAATATCGCGCAGTCGATCGCCGCGAATTATCCGGACGTGTACCTGATCGTGCTGCTGATCGACGAGCGTCCGGAAGAAGTGACCGACATGCAGCGCACCGTGCGTGGCGAGGTGATTTCATCGACCTTCGACGAGCCGGCGACGCGCCACGTGCAGGTCGCGGAGATGGTGATCGAGAAGGCCAAGCGCCTGGTCGAGCACAAGCGCGACGTGGTGATCCTGCTGGATTCGATTACCCGTCTGGCCCGTGCCTACAACACCGTTGCGCCGTCGTCGGGCAAGGTGCTGACCGGTGGTGTCGATGCCAATGCCCTGCAGAAGCCCAAGCGCTTCTTCGGCGCGGCGCGCAACATCGAGGAAGGCGGTTCGCTGACCATCATCGCCACCGCGCTGGTGGAAACCGGCTCGAAGATGGATGAAGTGATCTACGAAGAGTTCAAGGGCACCGGCAACATGGAGTTGCAGATGGAGCGCCGTATCGCCGAGAAGCGCGTGTTCCCGGCGATCAACATCAACCGTTCCGGCACCCGCAAGGAAGAGTTGATGCTCAATCCGAGCGACCTCAACAAGATCTGGATCCTGCGCAAGCTCCTCCACTCGATGGACGAGCTGGCGGCAATGGAACTGTTGCTGGATC
>DATMTG010000064.1:0-12950 GCA_035565075.1 Stenotrophobium sp. | reverse complement strand
TTCGGCGACAGGACCTTCTCAACGCGTGGATAGCGCCCACCACTTGGCCGACTCCTCAAGCGAGCCTGGGGTGCTTGTAATTACCCAGCCAAAAGGTCCATGACAAGCGGACCGTGATGACGACCGGTGCTGGTCGCGACGAAAATGGAGTGAAGTGGCCCGCGGATGCGTTAGGGGTCGACGTGCTCGCCTGCACCAGAGACGAGTAAGCAATCCAGAACAGCTGGAGCGCTGATGGCGTACCACCACACCGGGAACAAGGCCCACGGAGCCGTGCGAATTGGCCAGAAAAGGTTGGCCGCCGCTGGATCGCTAGCCAGAGTTAGCGATCCACAACGGCCTGGTTCGGGCCAATCATGACCTGGTGCGTCGTCCAGGCCGGGGTTTCACGCTGGTCGTGAGAGGAAAGACCTCACAAACCCACTACCGTGATGTAAGCGGCACGCAATGCCTCGGCATCCACTGCGGCATGATGTCGGCGCGCCGCCTTCTCGGGTCTGCAGCCGAAATAGATCTCCTGTTCACCCAGCACGTCTTGCCGTGTGACGAGCACCGGCTCCCACGCCGGCACTTCACTGCTCCACGTTCCAAACCCCGTCAGCGCCTTCGCCAGCTGTCTCTTGTCGATCGCCCCGTCGAAGTGAATGCGGGGGTGCTCGAAGGACCCCACGAACGCGCGCAGGCGTTCGCCGAAATTCTCATCCGCGAGCGCTGCATCGCCACCGTCCAGGAGCGGATAGACCACTTTGCTCACGAAGGATGACGGTGCTCCGGGTCGTGGAGCCCGCTCGGCATAGAAGCATTGGGTGGCATCCGCGTTGACCAAGGCCAAGCTGACCAGCTCGCGCACGGCATCGTTATTCCATTCGGTGTCGAGAAAGAGAAGATCGGCCATGCTGGGCCCCGGTGTCATTGGGTGATTGGGAATAACGACGGACGGAGATGTCATCAGTATGCCCCGCGAAACGACTGCCCCACCTGCCACCCGTTGCAGTCGCAAACCCGCCAGCTTCAATGCTTCCAAAGCGACCGACTGTAATGCTTCAAATCCGCCATGGGCCACTAGCTTGCTTAGAGCGCTGTTCACTCGGAAACACTGTTCTCTACTGAGCCCCACGCCTACTTGACTGGACCCACCTCCAGCTGCGCTAAGATGGCCTTGCCATGCGCAAACGCTTTCACATCAGCCGTCGCCGCCGCGTCATATGGACGGGGATCGTGCTGTTTTGCCTGTTGTTCCAGCAATTGGCTATGGCGGCCTACGCCTGCACGTTGCCCACGGCACCGACCAACGTCGTCATGACCGGCGATTGCGCGGCCATGGGTATGAGCTCTACGACCAAGACGCTGACCTCGCATCACACAAGTACAGACCCACGTTGTGCCGAGCACTGTGCCGGCAACACCGTGTCGACGCATGATGCAAATCTACCGACAGTTCCTCCGCTTTTGCTTGCATCCGCTTCACCGACGCTGCTGGGAACCCTTGCGCACGCGGCTGATCAGGTCTCGCTGCCAAACACCGCGCTACATCGCCCCGATCCACCGCCCACGCTGCGGTTCTGCTCCCTGTTGATTTAGCCCCCGATCGTTAGCCGTCTCTCGGCCGTGCGTGCACGGCTGTGTTGGTTTTCGATTGGAGCTCAACATGTTTCCCCGTCTCTTTGGTGTACGCGTCACTTCGGCGCGGTATGCGCGTTGGTTGCCGCTGGCTGCCTCGCTACTTTTCGTTTTACCGGTATGGGCAACTGACCCAGCCGCACTGACACTCGATGCGGCCATCCATCAAGCGATCGAGCGCGCCCCGATGCTGGAGGCACGTCGCGCTCAGTCAGAATCGGCCCGGCAGGAAGCCGCTCGTGCGGGTGCGTTGCCCGATCCTCAGTTGACTGTCGGGATCGACAATCTGGCCGTCCAGGGACCGGGGGCGTTTACGGCCGGCGGCGACAGCATGACCATGCGCACCGTCGGCATCAGCCAGGCCTTACCCTCACGCAGCAAGCGTCAGGCCGAACGGGCGATGGGCAATGCTCGTGTGGATTTCGCTGACTCTTCGGAAGTGACGACAGCGTTGTCGATCCAGCAGCAGGTGGCCGATGTCTGGATCACTGCCTGGGGCGCGCACCACGAAGCCGTGATGTTGCGGTCCATGCGTCAGGCATGGGCGCAGGACGTGGCGATAGCGAAAGCGCGACTGCGTGGTGGCACCGGCAGCGCGGCCGAAGTACTGGCCGTTCGCATGGCGGCCCTTGATCTGGAAAACCGCATCGATGAGGCGAACGCACGCGAGGCGCAGGCCCGCGCGAGCCTGGTGCGCTGGCTGGGTTCGGCTGCCGAACAGTCCTTAGGGGATGCACCGGACTTCGCTGTGTTGCCACATGACGAAACGTCCTTGCTGGCCAGCCTCGATCATCAGGGTCCTCTGCTGGGATGGTCGGCTCGCGAGCAGGCGGCCGAGGCCGCGCTGGCCGAGGCACGCGCGGAAAAACACCCCGAATGGAACGTCGGTCTGAGCTACGGCTCCCGCGTGCAAGGACTGTCCGACATGGTGTCGCTGCAGGTCGGGGTCAGCCTGCCACTGTTCACCCGCAACCGGCAGGATCGGGGCATTTCCGCCCGCGCAGCTGATCTCGATGCGGTTCATGCCGAGCACGATGACGCACGCCGGCAGCAGATTGAAGCCATCCGATCCGCTTGGGCACAATGGGAATCGCTCGGTCAGCAAGTGCGCCGACACCGCGATGAATTGCTCCCGCTGGCCAATGACCGCGCGGCGCTGGCGCTCGCCGCATATCGCGGCGGCGGCGACATCCAGCCCCTGCTGGATGCCCGCCGCGATGAGATCGCCCACCACACCGACTATGCCCGCATGCAGGCCGAGTACGGCCGTGCCTGGGCAGCGCTGGCCTACCTGTTACCCACGACGGAGACGACGCCATGAAGCGCGCATTGATGCTGTTCGCCGCCGCGCTGCTGGCGGTCATGCTGCTCCTGATCGGCTATCTCGGCGGTCGCCATCGGTCGCTTCCGTCGCCGACCAGCACCGCAACATCCGCGCCGGAAGCCGGCGGTAAAAAAGTCCTGTACTGGTATGACACGATGGTGCCGCAGCAGCATTTCGACAAGCCGGGCCTGTCGCCGATGGGTATGCAGTTGGTGCCCAAATATGCCGACCAAGGCGCAGCCAATGACGTCGTCCGGATCGATCCGGCGACGGTGCAAAATTTGGGGGTGCGCACGGCTCCGGTGGAGCGCCGCGTCTTGGCATCGGCGATCCGGGTGCCGGGTACCATCACCTGGAATCTGCGGCAAGCCATCACCATCAGCGCCCGCACCGATGCGGTGGTGAGCAAGCTGGATGTACGCGCACCGTACACCGTGGTCAAAGCCGGTGAACCGCTGGCTGAGCTGTTGGCACCGCAATGGAACAGTGCACTGGCCGAATATGCTGCGCTTCAACAAGCGCAATCAGCCGACGCGAAAGACTTGCGTGCCGCTGCACGACAACGCCTGCAGGTGCTGGGCCTGACCCCGGCGGACATCCAGGCAGCTCACCGTGGTTCGGGTGCCGCGATCACCCTGCATGCACCACAGGCGGGTGTCGTCACGACACTGGATGTACGTGAAGGCCAGCGCGTCAGCGCGGGTCAGACCCTGATGACGGTGAATGGCCTGTCCACCGTGTGGATCGAGGCCGCACTGCCGCAGGCGGCGGCCGGCGCGGTGCGCAGCGGAACGCCGGTGGTTGTCTCGGTCGATGCGCTGCCGGGGCGCTCGTTCCACGGCACCGTGGAAACCTTGCTGCCGGATGTGGATGCGATGACGCGCACCCAGCGCGCCCGCATCGTGCTCGACAATCCTGATGGCGCCTTGAGTCCGGGCATGTTCGCCACCGTGCAGCTCAACCCGACTCCTGAGGCGGCTGTGCCGGTGGTGCCGGACGACGCGCTGATCGCCACGGGTACCCACACGCGAGTCATCCTCGCCGAGGGGGATGGCCACTTCCGTGCCGTATCGGTGCGTACGGGACGCGCGGCCGGCGGCTATACGGAAGTTCTCGACGGCCTCCATGGGGGCGAGAAGGTGGTGGTCTCCGGCCAGTTCCTGATCGATTCGGAGGCGAGCTTGTCCGGTGCGCTGGAACGCCTGAATGACGCCTCGGCGACTCCGGCACCCGCGACAAGTGCTCCGATGCCAGGCATGCCGATGGGAGACAAACCATGATCGCCGCCCTGATCCGTGCGGCGATCGCCCATCGCGTGTTCGTCCTGCTGGCGGCGCTGGCGCTGGCGGCGGTTGGCGTGTTCTCCGCGCTGCACACCTCGGTCGACGCGCTGCCGGATCTGTCCGACACCCAGGTCATCATCCGCACCAGCTACCCGGGTCAGTCGCCGCAGGTGGTCGAGGACCAGGTCACCTATCCGCTGGCGACCACCATGCTGTCGGTGCCCGGCGCGACGACCGTGCGTGCCTTTTCGTTCTTCGGCGACTCGTACGTCGATGTGCTGTTCGACGACAGCACCGACTTGTACTGGGCCCGCTCGCGGGTGCTGGAGTACCTGAGCCAGGCACGCGATCGCCTGCCGGCCGGCGTGACGCCCGCCCTCGGTCCCGACGCGACGGGACTGGGCTGGATCTACGAATACGCTCTGGTCGATCGCACCGGCCAGCACGACCTCGGTCAGCTGCGTGCGCTGCAGGACTGGTTCCTGCGCTATCAGCTCAAGACCGTGCCGAATGTCGCCGAGGTGGCTACCCTGGGCGGCATGGAACGGGCGTGGCAGATCGTGCCCGATCCGCAGGCGCTGGCGGCGCGCGGCCTCACCGTGACGCAGTTGGTGGAGGCCATCCGCAGCGCGAACGGTGCCAACGGCGGCTCGGTGATCGAACAGGGCGAAGCCGAACTGATGGTGCGCAGCGAAGGCTATCTGAAGAACCGCACTGACTTCGAAAACGTCCCCATCACGACAAACGCCGGTGGCGTACCCGTGCTGCTGCGTGACGTGGCGGCGGTACGACGCGGCCCGACATTTCGCCGCGGTATCGCCGAGCTGGATGGCCAAGGCGAAGTGGTCGGTGGCGTCATTGTGATGCGCACGGGCAAGAACGCCAAGGCCACCATTGCCGCCGTGAAGGCGCGGCTCGCGGAACTGCAACGCAGCCTGCCGCCGGGTGTGCAGATCGTGCCCACCTACGATCGCTCGCGGCTGATCGATGCCGCGGTGGAGAACCTGTGGGGCAAGTTGCTGGAAGAGTTCCTGATCGTCGCGCTAGTCTGCGCCCTGTTCCTCGGCCATCTGCGTTCCGCGCTGGTGGCCGTGATCACGCTGCCGCTGGGTGTGCTGGCGGCCTTCACCGTAATGAACCTGCAGGGGGTATCGGCGAACCTGATGTCACTCGGCGGTATCGCGATCGCGATCGGTGCGATGGTCGATGCGGCGATCGTGATGATCGAGAACACCCATAAGCATCTGGAGCACTGGCGTGACGCGCATGATGGCGAGGAACCGCAAGGGGCTGCCCGCTGGACGCTGATCGCCGAGTCGACCGTGGAAGTGGGGCCGGCGCTGTTCGTGAGCCTGCTGGTGATCGCGCTGTCGTTTGTGCCGGTGTTTGCGCTGCAAGGCCAGGAAGGCAAGCTGTTCAAACCGCTGGCGTTCACCAAGACCTACTCGATGGCCGCCGCAGCTGGACTGGCGGTGACCCTGGTGCCGGTGTTGATGGGCTACCTGGTGCGCGGACGCATCCGTGCCGAGCGCGCCAATCCGATCAACCGCGGGTTGATGCACGGCTATCGGCCGCTCCTCGAAGCGGTGCTGCGCTATCCCAAAGCCACCTTGTTGCTGGCAGGTGTGCTGTTGCTCACTGCCCTTGTGCCGCTGAGTCGACTCGGTAGCGAGTTCATGCCGGCGATGGATGAGGGCACGCTGCTGTATATGCCGACCGCCCTGCCGGGGTTGTCCGCCGGCAAGGCCTCGCAACTGCTGCAGCTGACCGATCGCATGATCAAGACGGTACCCGAAGTCGATCACGTCTTCGGCAAGGCGGGACGCGCGGAGACTGCCACCGACCCGGCACCGCTGGAGATGTTCGAGACCACCATCACCTTCAAGCCGAAGGCTCAGTGGCGGTCGGGCATGACGATGGACAAGATCAAGGCTGAGCTGGACAAGGCGGTGCACGTGCCTGGGCTCACGAACCTGTTCGTGCCGCCGATCCGCAACCGCATCGACATGCTGTCCACCGGCATCAAGAGTCCGATCGGCATCAAGGTGCTGGGCACCGACCTGGCGACCCTGCAGACTGTGGCCGATCGTATCGAGACGGTGGCGAAGACCGTGCCCGGTGTCAGTTCGGCGATAGCCGAGCGCCCGACCAGCGGCCGCTACGTCGATGTGCACATTCGTCGCGATGCCGCGGCACGTTACGGGCTGTCCCAACAGCAGCTGCAGCAGTGGATCGCGACCGTGGTTGGCGGTGATCCGATCGACCAGACGGTCGAAGGACGCGAGCGCTATCCGATCGTCGTGCGCTACCCGCGCGCCGAGCGTGACTCGGTTGAAGCCTTGCGCCAGCTACCCATCGTCGCTGCCAACGGCGCCCAGCTCACGCTGAGTCAGGTGGCTGACATCGCCGTGGTGGCGGGGCCGTCGATGCTGAAAAGCGAGGACGGTCAGTTGGCGACGTATGTCTACGTCGACACGGCCAGCAGCAACCTCGGCGGCGTGGTTGCGGATTTGCAGCGCGCGGTGGCACAGCAGGTCACCTTGCCGCCGGGTACCACCGTGGCCTGGTCCGGTCAGTTTGAATATCTGGCCAGTGCCATGCAGCGCCTCAAGCTGGTGGTGCCGATTGCGCTGGTGATCATCTTCCTTCTGATTTACGCCGTCTTCCGGCGCGTGAGCGAAGCGGCACTGATCATGGCCAGTGTGCCACTGGCATTGGTCGGTGGGTTGTGGCTGATCTGGTTGCTCGGTCATGCCGTATCGGTGGCCACGATCATCGGCTTCATCGCGCTGGCCGGCGTCGCCGCCGAGTTCGGCGTGGTGATGCTGTTGTATCTGCGTCATGCCTGGGACCGACAGCTCGCGCGCGATCCGCAGGCCGGTTTCGATGCGCTGGACGAAGCGATCCGCCAAGGTGCCGTGCAGCGCGTGCGGCCTTTGGCGATGACGGTCGCGGTCATTCTCGCCGGCCTGTTCCCGATCCTGCTGGGGCACGGTGCCGGCTCCGAAGTCATGCAGCGCATCGCGGCGCCGATGATCGGCGGCATGCTCACGGCACCGCTGTTGACCATGCTCGCCCTGCCTGCCGCGTTCCGCCTGCTGGTTCGTTACCGGCTACGCAAAGCCGGCGGAACGAGCCCCACCTTGCTCCCCACCGAAGGAAACTGACATATGAAAAAGCACCTCCTCACCCTCACACTCGCCGGCGCGCTGGTCGCCGCCTCCAGCGTGGTTGCCGCCCAGCAGATGGATCCGAACATGCCCGGCATGGCCGGGATGCACGACACCCAGCCCGCCGACGCGCAGGGCACGGGTGTGGTCAAGGCGATCGATGCGAGCAAGGGCACCATCACCCTGCAGCACGAAGCGATTGCCACGATCGGGTGGCCGGCGATGACGATGACCTTCAAGCTGGCGTCGCCCGACCTGCTCAACGGCGTCAAGGTCGGCGACAAGGTGAATTTCACCGTGCACCCGGCCGGTATGGCCAGCACGGTGACATCAATTCGTCCGGCACGTTAACAGACACCATCGCTAGTTGGCCCCCAACTGTCGAGGGCCTGCTGATGGTTGTGAAGGCGGTGCGGCCACGCACGTTGTGATGCGCGCGACCGCACTTGTTGCGATTGTCATTTTTGGAGAACGACCATGAAATGGCTTGCTGCTTGTCTCAGCATCCCGCTGCTGTTCGCGGGCCTTACCATCGGCCGCCTAGCTCATGCCACCGATGCTTACACCGACGGTTGGGTTGGCCATGTGGATGGCCAGCGTTTGGACGTCTGTTATCGTGTCGCGCCGCTGCCGGCGGTCGGTGCACGACTGCAGGTCATGCGGATATCCTTTGTGATTCCCAACAAGGGGCAGCCTCGTCAACAGTTCGCGGTGGCGGGGTATGCCACGGTAACGTCGATCACGGATGCGCATTGCGTGCGTGCCGAGCTGATCCAGGGCACGGCACAGCGGACAGATCACGTGCGTCTCGCGGGCTGAACGGATGCGGTGACGAGACCTCCAAGGCCACATACTCCGCGGTGGGAAATAGCGGAGCGGCCAAGGCTTGACTACAACATCCAGCCGAAGTGCTTCACCGGTGTCCTGCCTGTCGCACTCTGCCTGCCACCATTTCAGCAGGCATGCAGCGAGGCGATCAGCGGGCAGGACACGCTGCGCTGACGCGTACCGCATTGTTCGACGAGTGCAGCGAGGGCCGTCTCCATGCGGGTGAGGTCGGTCAGCCGGTTGCGTACATCGGCCAGCCGCAGCGCGGCCAGACTGGCCGCTTCCGTGCAGTGGGTGCCGTCCTCAAGCCGCAGCAGCTGCGCCACCTCATCGAGGCTGAAACCCAACCGCTGAGCGGATTTCACGAACTTCACCCGTGCGACCTCCGCGTTTCCGTAGCGACGAATGCCGCCCGGCGGGCGGACGGGCTCCGCCAACAGGCGCTTGCGCTGGTAGAAGCGGATCGTCTCGACATTGACCCCGGCTGCCTTGGCGAAGGCACCGATGGAAAACGTATCCTGCGTGTATGGCATAGGCTTGACTCCGTACTCGACTACGGGAATACCTTAGACCACCGGCATCCCGCGCGAAAGGAGAACCCATGTCCCTACTTACCCGGCTGGCCGACAAGGCCGGACTGATCGGCAGTGTCGTCTCGGCGGCGGCCTGCGTGAATTGCTTTCCCGCCTTGGCCAGCCTCGGTGCGGCGATCGGGTTGGGGGTGCTGAGCCCGTATGAAGGCCTGTTCATTCGCATCCTGCTGCCGGCGTTTGCGGCCATCGCGCTGTTCGCCAACGCGCTGGGCTGGCTCAGTCACCGGCAGTGGCCGCGTGCCGCGCTCGGCATGCTCGGCCCGTTGCTGGTGCTGGTGGCGGTATTTGTGATGCGGGCCAGTGGCCATCGCACCGGGTGGCTGCTCTATCCGGGTCTGCTGCTGATGGTGGCCGTGTCGATCCGCGATCTGCTGGCGCCGGCACCCAGCGCATCCTGCCGCACGGTCAGCGATACCGTGGATGCCCGCTGAATCGACACGTAGATACGGGCACAGCGAAGACTCTGCCGACACTTCACCCTCATTCTCCGGCGAAACACATGACGACCGAGCTCATCCTGCAGAGCACGCTGACCTGTCCGCATTGCGGCCATCAGGCCAGCGAAACGATGCCGACCAACGCCTGTCAGTTTTTCTATGACTGTGCGGGTTGCGGTGAACTGCTCCGGCCGAAAGCCGGTGATTGCTGCGTGTTCTGCTCCTACGGCAGTGTGCCGTGTCCACCGATTCAACAACAGAAATCCTGCTGCGGATAGCCGTAGCTGAATCTTGTTCGTTAGGCTGTTTGGACGTTGACTCTGCTCCGCGATCTGGTGGTTGCCGCTATCCAGATGCTTAGGGTGGCGAACGCAGCGATAGCCAGCGCGCCCATCATGTCCCCTGGGTAATGCACGCCCAGATAGATACGTGCCCACGCCATCGGCAGACCTAGCAGTGCGACCAGCATGCCCCAACGACGCGTGCGTGGATCGAGCCAGAGCACGCCCGCGACCACCCATTGCGCCGTCAGGTGGTCGCTGGGGAAGCTGCCGGTGGCAGCGTGGGCGATCCACGCCTGGCCCACGCCGGCCACGAACGGGCGCGCTCTGTCCCACACCAGGCCGATGAGCGCATTGCCGATCAAGGCCACGGCAGCGGCCACCAGCGCTCTCAGTGCGGTGGCGCGCATCGACCCTCGTGGCCATACCAGCATCAGCCCAAGGACGCCGGCGGTCAGCACCAACGGCCCATCGGCGAACACGCGAGCCAGGTACAGCATGGCCGGTGACGGCGGCACCGTTGGGTGGATGGCTTGGAACAGTCGAAGGTCCCAGCCGTATACGACTGTGCCAATCCACGCGATGAAAGACGTCATGGCTTGGCGATCGCCGTCGCGGCAGCGCGTGCCTCCCGCGCCTCGCGAAGAATGCCAACGGCCTCCTTGAGCACATAGACCGCGATGGCCGCACCGATCACCAGGTCGGGCATGGGGCTGTGCAACCAGAGCACCAGGACACCCGACAGGATCACGGCCCCATTCGCGATGACATCGACCCGCGTGAACAGCCACGTCGCGCGGAGGTGGACCTCACCATGACGAAAGCGTTCCAGCAAGCGCAACACCGTGGCGTTGACGATCAGAGCGACAAAGGCGATGGCCATCATCCATACGCCTTCAGGATGGCTCCCCATCGCACTGCGCCATACCACGCCGAGCAAGACACCGAGCCCCAGGATCAGCAGCAGGATGCCACTCAGTTGTGCGGCGGAGGCTTTGAAATGGGCGCTGCGCGTCCACGCCGCTAGGCCGATGCCGTAGGCACAGGCGTCAGCCAGCATGTCCAGCGAATCGGCGATCAAGCCCATCGACTGGGCGATCAATCCAGCGACGATACCGACCACGAACATCGTGGCATTGAGCCCCAGGGCGAGACGCAGGATCCGGCGCTCCGCCTCATTGGACGCTTCTGCGTGGCAACCACACTCACTCATCCCGCGTCGCCTTCAGTCCGCATCGGAAAGAACTTCCCCGGTCGTAGAGGGTGACAGCATCGGTTGGCGGCCACGCCGTATATTGAACACGAACCCGACAGCCAGCAACACCAGAATCGCCACCTGGGCCAGCAAGGATTGCCAGGTCGGATAGATACCCAACAGTTCGATATGCGGCACCGGCGCGACGCTCACTGCCACCCAGCCGGCTTCCTGCAGGGCGGCGACGCCTTTGCCGGTCAGCACGATGGCGAGCACGGCAATCAGCGCCGAACTGGCCGAGAAGAACGTGCTAATCGGCAGCCGACGACTGGTGCGCAACAGCACCCAGGCGATCAACCCCAGCGTCGCCGCACCGGCGGCGATACCGCCGAGCAGCCACACTTCCTGACCATCGTTCCACAGGGCGGCATAGAACAGGATGCTCTCGAACACCTCGCGGTACACCGAGATGAAGGCCAGCCCGAACAGGAACCACGCGGAACGCCGGTTGAGCGCGGCGGTCATCTTTTCCTTCAGATACGCCTGCCAACGACCACCGATACTTTTCTGATGCATCCACAGACCGACCCCAAGCAGCACGAACGCCGCAAACAGCGACGACAGCCCCTCAGTCAATTCACGACCGGCACCACTGATGGAAATCGCATAGCTGGCGATCGCCCAGGTAATGCCGCCGGCGACCAACGCGAGGCTCCAGCCGGCATGCACGTAGCGCAGCGCTTCGGGCCGCGCGGCCTTGCGCAGGAAAGCGAGCAGCGCGACCACGACCAGCAGAGCTTCCAGCCCTTCACGCACCAGGATGGTGAAAGCGCCCAGGAAGGTGGCGGCCGCATCACCTGCGGCGTCGGTGGTGACTTCTTGTGCGCGCACCAACAGGCCATCGACCTCATCGGCCTGTTTCGATACCGATTCCACCGAAGTGCTGCTCGCCAGCGCGGTGCGATAGGCACCCATCGCCGTTTCAAGCTTGGCGCGCAGCGCGCCGTCACGCGCATTGAGTTGCGGTTCGACCGGCTCCACGCCATCGAGGTAGGCGGACAGTGCCAGTTGGGTGGCTTGCGCCTTGGCACCGGCTCGGTAAGACGTCAGGCTCGCCGCCAGTCGCGCTCGTGCCAGAGGAATTCCCGCCAAGGCCTGCTGCTGGATGGCCTCAGGGTTAGCCCGCAGATAGCCCATGATCGTCCGAGCGCGCACCGCACCGAGCGTGGGTGCCAACTGCGCCACGCGAGCACGCGACAACTCCTTCAAGTCGGCGACCTGCGCCCGTGCCGCGGTGTCGTGTTGCCATGTATCGGCACCGGCGGCTGCCTCCTTCGTGTATGCCATCGAGCCCACGTAATACGCCAGCGCCCAACGGTCATCGGATGACAGTTGCTGCGCGTAGCTTGCCATCGGCGTACCTTCCACGCCCTGGCTGATCACCTCGTACAACGACAGCGCGCTGCGTTGATCCGCTCGTGCCTGGTCGGTGAAATTCACTGGCCGGGGCGACAGTTGCAGGCCGGCCGGACCATCACCATGGCCGGTCGCCCCATGACAGGCGGCGCACTGGTTCTGATAGAGCATCGCGCCACGCGCCAAGTCGGGGGCGTGTTCCGGTGCGGTCGGCACCGGATACGCTTGCAACAACGCATCGGCCAGTGCATGCGCTTGCGTCGCCACTTGGGCGGGCGCCGCCTTGGCATCGACCGAGGCTACCAGTGTATCGGCCTGCTTCATGAGTACGGGCGTGGTGGCGGTCGGTGGCAACGCGCCGATACGTGATCGAGCCGTCGATGTAAATTCCCGCATCTCGGCGTACTCGGATGCGCTGATCACCGCGCCATCCTTCACCGCACCGGCGTAATCGGTCGCCAGGTAATCGAGCATCTGCCAGGTTTGCGGCACCGACGCGATGACATCTTGAGCCAAGATCGGAAAGGCCGTCATGCCGAACAAGAAAAGCATCGCCATGGAAAGGCCGCGAAAAACGGCGCGAATACGAGTCGTTATCATCTTGTGATGATACTCGTCCTTGAGGTATTCGCCAGCACATCGTCTCCGCCACGGCGTCCACTGATCATGCAGCAGGAACCGGCTTTCCGCGGGAGGACCAGTCGCTAGCTAGCCGACCCGCTCACCATCACCCATTTCCAAGAACCCCACCACTGTGGGCGCCCACCAGGTCGACCGAAATCCGATGTGCACGGAGCCAACCA
>DATMTG010000063.1:0-6550 GCA_035565075.1 Stenotrophobium sp. | reverse complement strand
GCGGCCAACCGACGCGGCTGGACGCAGGCAATCCCTGGCGCCCGTTCTGCTGCGAGCGCTGCAAGCTGCTGGACCTCGGAGAATGGTTCGACGAGCGCAAGGTGGTTCCCGGCGAGGGCGAAGACATCACCGGCCCTCAGGACGAGACGCTCCAGTAAGCCGAGATGCCGGCAACGCCCTGACCGTAGAGCGCCTGCACCTGTCCCCGATTGCCCGGTCCGACGCCGCCGATGGCGTACACCGGCAGATTGGCGCTGGCGGTCCACGCCGCGAAGCTCGCCCAGCCCAGACCCGCCGCACCGGGATGCGTCGGCGTGCGTTCCACCGGCCCCAGCACGGCCGCATCGAAGCGCTTGCTGCGTGCGGCCTGCAGATCCTCGACCGTGTGTACCGAGGCGATCCACCATCCACCCGGACGCTCCGGCCGTGGCGCGCAGCGCATGAGCGCAAGGCCGCTGGCATGCCAGCCGTCTGCGCCCAGTTCATCGGCCATGTCGGCATCACGATCCAGCATGATGCGCAAGCCCAGCGGCCTTGCGGCGGCAATTACCTCGCGCGCCAGTTGCCGGTAGCGCGTCACCGGCCATGCTGGCAGGCGCAGGCGCAGCAGCGCACCGGCCGGCAACGTCGGCAAGTGCCGGAGAATGTCCTGCTCGCCGGCATCCGGCGGCGTGAACACGTAGTCGGTGGGCAGGCACAACGCGGTTACGATCGGATGGTCCGCCGCCAGCAGCGGGTATTCGCGCAAGCGCGCCGGCCGCACCCAGGCCAGCGCCTGCCGCTCGCGGCCGTGCGGTTCACCGTCGAAAGCCGTAACGCACCAGGTGTCCAGCTGCACGCGGCGGTCGCTGTAGTCGTGGCTGACGCGAATCAGGGGACG
The DNA here is from genome assembly GCA_035565075.1 of Stenotrophobium sp. Taxonomy (GTDB): domain Bacteria; phylum Pseudomonadota; class Gammaproteobacteria; order Nevskiales; family Nevskiaceae; genus Stenotrophobium. Next base: position 5,670 of record DATMTG010000063.1, on the reverse strand, counting down.
CGCCTGCCGGACCTGCACGCCCAGTTCCTCGCCCAGTTCCCGGACCAGCGCGCAATAGGGCGTTTCACCGGGCTCGATCTTGCCGCCCGGAAACTCCCACAAGCCGGCGGCAATCTTCCCAGCCGGTCGCTGCGCGATCAGCACTTCGCCGGCAGCGTTGGTCAGTACGCCCGCCGCGACGGCGATCAGCTGCGACATCCGCGGCAATATGGGGCGTCGATCTCGCGCCCGCTGTGGCGCGCCCCGCGGCTTTTGCTCTTTGCAGTGGACGCGGGGTTCATGTCCGATACTCGGCGTTGATCTTCACATACTCATAACTGAAATCGCAGGTCCACACGGTGACCTGCGCGTCGCCGCGCCCCAGCCCGATGCGGATGCCGAACTCAGGCTGCGCCACGACCGCTGCGCCTTTTTCCTCGCGGTAATCCGGATGCGGCTCTCCGCCCTCGATCAGCACGACGTCGTCCAGCGCGATGCTGACTCCGCGTGGATCCAGGCCGGCGACACCCGCCTTGCCGATAGCCATGACGATACGCCCCCAGTTGGCGTCTGAGGCGAACATCGCGGTCTTGACCAGCGGCGAATTGGCCACCGAGAACGCAACCTTGCGCGCCTCGGCCTCGCTCCGCGCACCCTGCACGGTCAAGGCGATGAACTTGGTCGCCCCCTCGCCGTCGCGCACCACCGCATGCGCCAGTTCGAGGCAGACCTGTTCGATCGCGCCGGCGATGACGTCGTAGTCCGGGTGTTGTGCAGCCACGTCCTGGGTTCCGACCCTGGCGGTGGCAAACAGGATGCAGGAATCGTTGGTCGAGGTGTCGCCATCGACCGTCACACAATTGAAGCTGCGTGCCACCGCCTGCTTCAGCGCCGACTGCACCGCCGCGCCGGTGAGGCGCGCGTCGGTGCCGATGTACGCCAGCATCGTCGCCATGTCGGGCTGGATCATGCCGACACCCTTGGCAATGCCGGTGATCGTGACCTCGCCCTGGCGGGTCGCGACCTTGCGCGTCGCGCCCTTGGCCACGGTGTCGGTGGTCATGATGGCGTGCATCGCGTCCAGCCAACCGTCCGCGCGCAGATCCGCCACGGCCTTTGGAATCGCCGCCGTCATCCGTGCAAGCGGCAGACGCTGGCCGATGACGCCGGTCGAAAACGGCAGCACTTGTCCGGCATCGCAATCCAGTGCCTGAGCAACCGCAGAAGCCGTGGCACGCGCATCGGCGAGCCCGCCATCGCCGGTCGCGGCATTGGCGTTGCCCGCATTGACCAGCAACGCACGCACGGGCGCGCCCGCGCCGAGCACTTCGCGGCAGACCTGCACCGGTGCGGCGGCAAATGCGTTCTGGGTAAACACTCCCGCGGTGCGGGTGCCGGCGGCCAGTTCAATGACCAGCAAATCCTTGCGGCCCGCCTTCTTGATCGCGGCCTCGGCGACGCCAAGACGCACGCCGGCAACAGGGTGCAGGAACTCCGGCGCTTTCAACTGAACAGCCATTTCCGTACTCGGTGTCCGAACAAGCTGCGCATTATGAGCCTTGCCCTGCGCCGCGCAAGACGATCAATCCACCATCAGGCCAGCCGGCCGTGACACTGCTTGTACTTCTTGCCGGAACCGCAGGGACAGGGATCGTTGCGCCCGACCTTGGGCTGATCGCGCACCACGGTTGCCGGCTTGACCGGTTCCGGCGCCGGCTCCAGCGTGCGTCCGCCGCCGGTCGCCGAGGGCTCCGGAGCCGACGCCGCCGCATCGGGCGCCTCCTGGTGCTGGAACTGCATCTCGCGCGGACGACGGCGCTGCTCGTCGATCGCGCGGACTTCCTCCTCGGTCTGGATCCGGACACGCGCCAGCAGCGTGATGACCTCGTGCTTGAAGCGCGCGAGCATGTCGTTGAACATGATGAAGGCTTCGCGCTTGTACTCCTGCTTGGGATCTTTCTGTGCATAGCCGCGCAGATGAATGCCCTGGCGCATGTAATCCATCGCTGCCAGATGTTCGCGCCAGAGTCCGTCGAGCACCTGCAGCATGATGGATTTTTCAAAATGCTCGAGGATCTGCACGCCGATGGCCTGCTTCTTTGCCTCATAGGCCTTGATCACGGCATCGAGGATACGCTCGCGCACGATTTTTTCATTGACCGCCTTGTCCTCGGCCAACCACTGGGCCACGGGCAGGTCCAGGTTGAAATCGCGCTTGAGCGACTCTTCCAGGGCCGGGATGGTCCACATGGATTCCATCGTCTGCGGCGGGATGTGCGCATCCACGACCGCGGTGATGACATCCGGCCGGATGGTATCCACCATCGGCGTGACGCGCTCGCTGGCCATCAACTCGTCGCGCAAGGTGTAGATGGCCTTGCGCTGGTCGTTGGCGACGTCGTCGTACTCCAGCAGGTTCTTGCGGATGTCGAAGTTGTGCGCTTCGACCTTGCGTTGCGCGGTCTCGATCGCACGGCTGACCCAGCGATGCTCGATCGCCTCGCCCTTCTCCATGCCCAGTCCCTGCAGCATGGTGCGCATGCGTGGGGGCGTGAAAATGCGCATCAGGGTGTCGTCGAGCGACAGGTAGAACCGCGATGCGCCGGGATCGCCCTGGCGGCCGGAACGGCCGCGCAACTGGTTGTCGATGCGCCGCGACTCGTGCCGCTCCGAACCGATCACCAGCAGGCCGCCCGCCTGCAGCACCTGGTCATGACGTTGCTGCCACGCCTGCCGCGCCGCTGCGCGTGCCGCCGTGTCTTCAAGCGCGATGCTCTCCATTTCCATTTCAGGATTGCCGCCCAGCACGATGTCCGTACCGCGACCGGCCATGTTGGTGGCGATCGTCACTTGCCCGGGACTGCCGGCCTGCGCAACGATTTCGGCCTCGCGCTCGTGCTGCTTGGCATTGAGCACCTCGTGCTTGATGCCCTCCTTGCGCAGCAGGCCCGCGAGCAGCTCGGAGGTCTCGATCGAGGCCGTACCCACCAACACCGGCTGCTGCTTGGTGTGAGCTTCCTTGATGTCCTTGATGATGGCTTCGTACTTTTCCGCCGGCGTCATGAACACCTGATCGCCACGGTCCTTGCGCAGCAGGGGTTTATTGGACGGAATGACGACCACTTCCAGACCGTAGATGCTCTGGAATTCATAAGCTTCGGTATCGGCGGTGCCGGTCATGCCCGACAGCTTCTCGTAAAGCCGGAAATAATTCTGGAAGGTGATTGACGCCAGCGTCTGGTTTTCCTGCTGGATCTTCACGCCTTCCTTGGCCTCGACCGCCTGGTGCAGACCGTCGCTCCAGCGGCGCCCCGCCATCATGCGACCGGTGAATTCGTCGATGATGACGACCTGGCCGTTGCTGACGATGTATTCGACATCCTTCTGGTAGAGATGATGCGCCCGCAGCAGGGCATTGAGGTGATGCATGAGAATGATGTTGGACGCGTCGTAGAGACTGTCCTCTTCACCGAGCAGGCCGGCGCTGCGCATGTAACGCTCGACGTTTTCATGTCCCTGGTCGGAAAGATGGACCTGCTTGGCTTTCTCGTCGGCGTAAAAATCGCCCTCGCCTTCCTCGTCCTTCTGGCGCTTGAGCTTGAGCACGAAGGCATTGATCTTGCGGTACAGCTCCGGATCGTCGTCGGTGGGGCCGGAAATGATCAGCGGCGTGCGCGCCTCATCGATGAGGATCGAGTCGACCTCGTCGATGATCGCGTAGTGATGGCCCCGCTGGGTCTTGTCGCTCAGCGCGAAAGCCATGTTGTCGCGCAGGTAGTCGAATCCCAGCTCGTTGTTGGTCGCGTAGGTGATATCGGCGGCGTAGGCCTCGCGTTTTTCCTCCTGGGTCTGGCCGGAGTAGACCACGCCCACCGTCAGGCCGAGGAAACGGAAAATCCGGCCCATCCATTCAGAGTCGCGCCGGGCCAGGTAGTCGTTGACGGTGACGATATGCACGCCCTTGGCCGGCAGCGCATTGAAATATGCGGCCAGTGTCGCCACCAGGGTCTTGCCCTCGCCGGTCTTCATCTCGGCGATCTTGCCTTCGTGCAGCACTGCCGCACCGATCAGCTGCACGTCGAAGTGACGCATGCCGAGCACGCGCTTGCCGGCTTCACGGACGACCGCAAAGGCCTCCGGCTTGAGCTGCTCCAGCGGCGTGCCTGCGGCGAGCTGTTCACGGAACACCAGCGTCTGCCGCGCCAGCTCCTCGTCGCTCATGGCCGCATAGCGCGCCTCATGCGAGCCGACCTGGGCGACGAGGCTATTGAGACGCTTGAGGATACGTTGGTTGCGGCTCCCGAAAACACGAGCCAGCATGTCATTGAACATAGTTATTGTTTGCTTGAGGCCGCACCGCTTGCGGCTGGAGAAGCACGGGCAGGGCCCGCGGACAAGGCGTTATTATGCCTTGTGGGGGCGCGATGCCGAAACTCAAGCGCTCGGCATCGCTGCAGGACCGCTATTGCGCGGCCTGGATGTACTGCTGCGGATTGACGACGACCCCGTTGTACAGGACCTCGAGATGCACGTGCGGACCGGTCGAGCGGCCGGTCGAGCCCAGCAATGCGATGGTCTGGCCCTTGATCACTTTTTGTCCGACCTTGACCAGGATCTTCTCGTTGTGACCATAACGGGTGACATAGCCATTGCCGTGGTTGATCGCGACGAGATTGCCGTAGCCGCTGTGTTCGCCGGCTTCGATCACGATCCCGGTGGCGACCGCCATCACGTGTGAGCCCTCGGGCGCGGCAAAGTCGATGCCCGGATGCAGTGAAACCAGGCCCGTGAACGGATCGGTGCGCCAGCCGTAGCCCGACGAAATCCAGCCGCTCTCGATCGGCCAGCCTGAGGGCCGGACCTCTTTCTGAAGTCGACTGGCCAGCAGCAGGTCCTCCAGCACGCTCATCTGGCGCTCGCGGTCCGCAATCTGTTTGTCGAAACGGTCGAGGGCATCGGAAACGCTGCCCATCTGCGGCTGCCAGACAGCTGCCGGCTCATCCGGACCGCCGACCGGCGGTGGATCCTTGAAATCGAATTCGCCGCTGTTCAGCCCGGCGATCTGCACCATTCTTTGCCCTGCCGCGTCCAGACGGATCATCTGCGCCTGGATCAAGGCGATGCGCCGTGCCAGCGCGTGGGTATTTTCCTCAGTCTCGGTGCGCGTCTTGATCAGTTCCTGTCGCTGCGCACGCGCTTCGCGGGCCCAGGTCGCCACCAGCTCGGTCGGCACCATCGTGCTGCCGCTGCTGCGCAGCCAGTAACCCGCGCTGCCGCAGGCCAGGCAGAGTGCGATGGCGACCACCGCCAAAGGCATCCAACCCAGCAGGTGACGTGGCTCCAGCCTGAGCTTCCAGGTCCGTCCACGCTTTTTGCTGACGACTATAATGTCCATGCTGACCGAAATCTTGATATGACGCCCGACGCCCGACCCCTGCAATGCTGGCTCGATCAGCAGCCCCGCAATGTGCGCGAGCTCCTGAGCCGCGCACAACGCATCGCCGAAATTGATCGTGCCTTACACGAGCACTGGGCCCAGCAACCTTGGGCGGATACCCTCCGTATCGCCAATATTCGCGGCAACACGGTCGTCGTTTTCACATCGACTGCCGCCGCCCTCATCCCCCTTCGCTACCACAGGAAAGCTCTGCTCGGCTTCCTCAAACAACGCTACGAACTGGCTTGCACCGA
>DATMTG010000062.1:0-5817 GCA_035565075.1 Stenotrophobium sp. | reverse complement strand
CTGCGGGCGGCGGCTGGTCGGAACAGGCCGTGTCCACCTGCTTCTGCGTCAACTCGATCAGCTTGGTGCGCTCATCGCCGGTGTACTCATGTTCGTTGCCCAGCGCATCCTTCTCGACGATGCGCGCCGCGCTCTTGAACGTGGTCAGCTGGTCGCGCTTGCGCGAACAGTCGGCCGCGCGCTGCGCTTCGCGCGCGGCGGCGTCCTGCGGCGGCGCCGAACCATCGGCGGGATCGAGGTTGAGTTTTTTTGCGCCCTGCGCCGGGTTGTCGCCGAAGTGGACATTGCCCTGGGCGTCGGTCCACTGGTAAACCGCACCGGCCATCGCCGGCGCAGCCAGGGTCAGCAACAGTACGGCGGACAGGCAGCGGATGTTCATGGGCATCTCGGCGACGGAAGACCGAAGCAGTGTATTACGGATTCCATTCCGCTTGAACTGCTCAACGCGATGCGGCGGGTCCCCGGCGGGTTGACCGCGTAGCGGGATGATCCGCCCGCAGGCCGTGGCTGCGAATCGCCCGCGGCGCGCGCCCGAACCAGCGGAGGCAGCTCCGGCACAGCACGGTCTGATCGGCGAACCCGAGGATATCGGCAACGTGCGCCAGCGGCACCTCGGTCGCAGTGAGCCAGTGGCGCGCCTGCTCGCGGCGGACATCGTCCACCAGATCCGAGAACGCCACGCCTTCCTCCTGCAAGCGCCGTTGCAGGGTGCGTGGATGCAAACCGAGCAGGCGCGCCACCACCTCGCGGCGGCCGCGGGTGCTGGACAGTGCGCGCCGCAGGATATCCTCCACCTGCTCGACGACGGTCCTGCCGCCGCCTTTGAACGCCAGCTTGAGATAGTCCAGGCTGAGCTGGTGCAGCGCCGAGACCGCGCCGCTCAGGCTCTGATCGAGAAAGGCGGTCGGCACGATCACTTCGGCATGGGCGCGCCCGAACTCGACGGCATGCCCGAAACACTGCGCATAGCGTCGCCGTGACGCGAGCGGCTCATGCGGCAGGGTGACGCCGAGGACCGGCGGCGTCGCCTGCGCCAGGAATGCGATGAAATGATGCACATCGGCCAGGCATTGATCCATCAGTTGCCGGCGCGGTCGCCAGCTGGGGGCGATCAACGTGATGCGGACGCTGCTTTGCCCGCATCCGGGCGCCGTTGCATCCCGGTGCAGGCTCAGGCGGATGCCGTTCGAGTGGGCGTGCAGGAAATGGCTGGCCACCTCAAATGCCTCGCCCACCGTCGAGGCGTTCTGCATGGCGATCGCCAGTGGTCCCAGGATGCTGATGTCCTGCCGGTCGGCAATCTGCAGGCCGAGATCGGGACAGTCCATCATCTGGCTCGCCTGCTCCAGCAGCTCGGAATATGCCGGCAAGGAGATGCGCAGCTCCTCGTCGTTGAGCGCCGCACGGGGAATCTGCACGCGGTCCAGCAGCGGTTCGATGGCCACGCCACGCTCGCGCAGAAGCCCGGCGGCCCCGCGCATGCCAGCAGCCCGGACAAGGGTAGACATGTCTCCAATTGCAAATCATCTGTCTCTGAAAATCAAGAATCCGGGCCGCGGGTGACGCATAGTCCATTCATGGTTCAACTATTCACGGTTCGTTTGGAGTCGATGCGATGAACAATCTTCTGGACGTGGTGATCATAGGCGCCGGTGTCTCGGGCATCGGCATGGCCTGCCGGCTGAAACGCCAGCATCCTGGCAAATCGTTCAAGGTGCTGGAACGCCGCGAACGTATCGGCGGCACCTGGGACCTGATGCGTTACCCGGGCGTGCGCTCGGATTCGGACATGTACACCTTCGGCTTCCAGTTCAGGCCCTGGCGCAGCTACAAGACGCTGGCCGACGGCACCAGCATCCGCAACTACCTGGGCGATACCGCGCGCGAATTCGAGGTCGCGGACCACGTCGACTACGGCATCCACTGCACCGCCGCGGACTGGGACAGCGAGCAGCAGCTGTGGACCATCACCGCCACCCACGAGCCCACCGGGGAAAAGCGCAGCTACCAGGCCCGTTTTCTGGTCAGCGCACAGGGTTACTACAACCACGATCACGGTTACCGCCCGGTCTTCAAGGGCGAGGATCAGTTCCAGGGCCAGATCATTCATCCCCAGAAATGGCCCGAAAACCTGGACTACAGCGGCAAGAAGGTCGTCATCATCGGCAGTGGCGCAACCGCCATCACCATGGTCCCGGTGATGGCCGAGAAAGCAGCGAAAGTCACCATGCTGCAACGCTCGCCCACCTACATCTTTTCGCTGCCGGCATGGGACCGGATGATCGAAATCCTCGACAAATTCCTGCCCCGTCGCTGGAGCTTTGCCATCGCACGCCAGCGCAACCTGATGATCTGGCAGACCAACTACAAACTGTGCATGCGCTTTCCCAACGCCGCGCGCAAATTCTTCATCGGCCAGGCCAAGCGGCTGCTGGGCCAGTCCTTTTCCGAAAAGGATTTCACGCCCCGATACAAACCCTGGGAGCAGCGCCTGTGCGCGGTGCCGGACGCCGATCTGTACAAGGCGATTCGAGGCGGCCGTGCGCAAGTGGTCACCGATACCATCGACAACTTCACGCGGAAAGGCATCCGCCTCACCTCCGGCAAGGAACTCGACGCCGATATCATCGTCTCCGCCACCGGACTTGCGGTACAGATGTTTGGCGGCATGGCGCTTAGCGTCGACGGCAAGCCCTGCAACCCCGCCGAGAAGATGGCCTACAAGAGCGTGCTGATCCAGGACCTGCCGAACTTCGCCTGGATTTTCGGCTACATCAACCTGTCGTGGACGATGAAGGCCGACATGTCCAGCCTGTACCTGTGCCGGCTGTTCGAGCACATGGACCAACACGGCCAGGCGGTGGTCGTGCCGCGCGACAAGCAAAACATGCAGATGGAAACCAGCGTGCTCGACCAGCTCAGCGCCGGCTACGTCAGGCGCGCCCGCGACCTGCTGCCGCGCCAGGGCAAGGCCATGCCCTGGATCGTCCGCCACAACTACCGCGAGGACAAGAAGATGATGCTGCGCACGCCGATCGCCGACCCGGCGCATCTGGAGACACGGCCGCATCGCCTGGCCGACCAGCCCAAACCTTTGCGCCGCGCTGCCTGAATCCCGCACCGCATCCCGGGCATGCGCCCGCGCGCCCGGGTTCTTCCGCTGCGGCTCGAGTCATAGCCGGATCACGCGCATAATCGGCGTGTCGCCCCCGAGAGCCTCCGCCATGACCGACCGTGAACCGCATGACCTGCCTGAATCGCCGCAGCTGAAACCCTACATGCGGGATCTGGCGCCTGGCGACTACTGGTGGTGCGCCTGCGGCCGCTCGAAGAACCAGCCGTTCTGCGACGGCTCGCACAAAGGCAGCCGGTTCACGCCGGTGAAATTCACCGTCACCGACAAGACCGGCACGCTGTGGCTATGCGGCTGCAAACGCACCGGCACACCGCCGTTCTGCGACGGCACCCACAACAAGCTCGGGCGCTGATCGTTATTCCTCATTTGCGCCCCTGCATTCTTTGCCGGCCCTGATCGTTCGCCGGCCTGACATCCTTGGCCGCCAAAGCCGCAAGAATGTCCGTCAAAGCCCTGCCCCAGCTTGTCGCCACATCGCAAAATGGCGGTTCGGGGAACACATATCCAGGATTGTCGCATGGCATTTGCGAGGCACGCGCCCCGTGCGCCCGTGCTGCAGCCCGGGTCACAGGCAACCGCGATATTTTTACCATTGAAGTGGCCCATGCAAGTCCGCAGACTGGCAGCACCAATTGAAACCACGGGGCGGACTCCGGATCCGATGCGGCCGCATCGATCGTCGCAGTCCCCGCCCCGTCCCGATCAAGCCGCATTTCATCGCCGCCTGCCGGAAAGCGCCGCCCTGCAGTATCGATTTCCTTGACGCTGACGGGTGCGCCGCCAACGCCAGTCCCTTTACTGCATGCCGCAAAACTGCAAAACGAACATGATGAATAGCCCGCTCATTGCCTCCGACAACACGTCCGCCATCGACGCCGGGGAGTTATCGCCTGCCGTTGCCATGATCCTGCATCGCTGGCATATCCAGGACATCGTCGCCGATGTGGTGAAAGCTTCGGGCCCCATGTCCGCCGGCATCGAGCGTCTCTGCGCCGGCCTCGAGGCCTACTGGGAGTCGGCGTTTGCCCGTCGCGGCATGCGGCGCATGGTCGAGCAGACCGCACACGACCACAAGCTGTTGCGCCGGGTGGACTCCATGGGCAAGCCGTTCTGCCTGCTGATCGAGCTCGAACTCAAGGTCTCGGGCTGGGTCATGCCCGGCAAGAAGGCGCGGATCATCTTCGATCAGGCGCGTGCCATCATGCTCGAAGAAGTCGAAACCGGGCGCCGCTCATTGCGACGCGAACAACTGCTGTCGATGATCCCGCAGATCGTGGCCAGCGAGCAGGCGGGTTAGCCATCCCCGTTCCGGGCGGCAGTGCTGCAAACCCATACCGGCGCCACCCGAAACAACTCAGGAAATCGTCCCGGTCAGAGCTGGCCCAGGTCGTAGCCGCGCTCGTTGTGCTCGGCGGTATCGAGCCCCATGTGCTCGTGCTCGTCGCTGACGCGCAGGCCCAGCGCCCGCTTGACCACGGCCAGCAGCACGAAGCTCACGACCGCGGTATAGACCGCGATCGTCGCCACACCCAGCGCCTGCACCCCGATCTGTGAAGCCATGTCCATGCCGCCGGCATAGCCCTGGCCGCTGAACACGCCGAGCCCGGTCGACGCAAAGAAACCGGCCATCAGCGTGCCGATGATGCCGCCGACGCCGTGCACCGGAAACACGTCGAGCGAATCGTCGACGTGGAATTTGCGCTTGATCAGGTGCGTCGCCTGGAAGCAGACGAAACCGGCGATCAGGCCGATCAGCAATGCGCCACCCGGGCCGACATAACCGGAGGCCGCAGTGATGGTGCCCAGACCCGCGACCATGCCGGTCACGATGCCCAGCACCGACGGCTTGCGATACTTGATCCATTCCATCAGCGACCATGAAATCGCGCCGGCGGCGGCAGCGATATGCGTCGCCATCACCGCCATCCCGGCGTGGCCGTTGGCGCCCAGCGCCGAGCCGCCGTTGAAGCCGAACCAGCCGACCCAGAGCATGCCGGCGCCGGTCACGGTCATGGTCATGTTGTGCGGCATCATCGGCGTGTGCGGGAACCCACGACGGCGTCCCAGCATCAGCGCCGCCACCAGCGCCGCGGTGCCCGCAGTGATGTGCACCACCGTGCCGCCGGCGTAGTCGAGCAGGCCGCGCTTGAACAGCCAGCCGTCCGGCGACCACACCCAGTGGCACACCGGTGCATACACCAGCAGCGACCACAGCGTCGTGAACAGCAGCATGGCGGAAAACTTCATGCGTTCGGCAAAACCGCCAACCACCAGCGCCGGCGTGATGATGGCGAAAGTAAGCTGGAACATCGAGTAGACGCTCTCCGGCACATGGCCGGCCATCGCCTGCTCGTTGACGCCCTCCATGAACAGCTTGCCGAGGCCGCCGATCAGCGGACCGCCCGCGCCGAAGGTGAGGCTGTAAAGGCACACCACCCACAGCACCGTCACCACGCAGGTGATGGCAAAGCACTGCATCAGCACCGACAGCACGTTCTTGGCGCGCACCAGGCCACCGTAGAACAGCGCCAGCCCCGGCAGCGTCATGAACAGCACCAGCGCGGTCGCAGTCAGCATCCAGGCGGTATCGCCGGTGTTGACGACGTTATCGCCGGCATCGGCCAGCGCGGCACCGGACCAGAGAGTCAGCAGCAGAAGTGCGGAAAACTTTTTCATGGTGT
>DATMTG010000061.1:0-4184 GCA_035565075.1 Stenotrophobium sp. | reverse complement strand
CGCGCCGAACACCACGAAGTAGAGCGAGGTCGACAGCACCGGCGCGGCGATGCTCTGCATCAGCGTGCGGCCGGTGCGGGCCATCTCGAAGCGGTAGATCGCGCGGATTGCGTAGAGGTTCATGGGCGGGTGCTCACCAGGCTGACGAAGATATCCTCCAGCGAACTCTGGCTGGATTGCAGCTCCTTGAAATCGATGCCGTGCTCGTTGAGCCGGCGCAGCAGCGCGGCGATGCCGGTGTGCTCGCTTTGCGCGTCGAAGGTGTAGACCAGCGTATTGCCGTCGGCCGACAGTTCCAGCGGCAGCCGGGAGAATTCGGCGGGAATCTCGGCCAGCGGATTCTGCAGAACCAGCTTCAACTGCTTCTTGCCGAGCTTTTCCATCAGCACCGATTTTTCTTCGACCACGATCAGCTCGCCCTTGCTGATGACGCCGATACGGTCGGCCATCTCCTCGGCCTCCTCGATGTAGTGGGTGGTGAGGATGATAGTGACACCGCGTTCGCGCAGGCCGCGCACCATCTGCCACATGTCGCGGCGCAGTTCGACATCGACGCCGGCGCTGGGTTCGTCGAGAAACAGGATCTGCGGCTCGTGCGACAGCGCCTTGGCGATCATCACGCGGCGCTTCATGCCGCCGGACAGCGTCCTGATCTGAGCGTCGCGCTTGTCCCACAGCGAGAGGTCGCGCAGGATTTTTTCGACCAGCGCTGGATTCTTCGGCTTGCCGAACAGGCCGCGACTGAAATGGACCGTCGCCCGCACGCTCTCGAAGGAGTCGGTGGACAGTTCCTGCGGCACAAGCCCGATCATCGAGCGTGCGGCGCGGTAGTCGGTCACGACGTCGTGGCCATCGGCCAGGATGCGGCCGCCGCCGGGATTGACGATGCCGCAGATGATGCTGATCAGCGTGGTCTTGCCGGCGCCGTTGGGGCCGAGCAGCGCAAATATTTCACCGCGGCGGATGTCCAGGTTGATGTTCTTGAGCGCCTGGAAGCCCGAGGCGTAAGTCTTGGTCAGGTTCTGGATCGAGATGATCGGCTGCACAGGAGTTCCGGATGGCGGCGCAAATGCCGCCGCCATTATCCCATGCGGCGGGCCGGCAGGTTCATGCCTGCCACCGCCATTTTCGTGCGCGCGGGTCAGGCGGCCCGGGCGAGGCGCGGCAGCGCGCGCGGGCCGGCGAGGAAGCGCGCCATCTCGCGGATAAACAGCGCCGGCGCCTCGAACGGCACGACATGGCCGCTGTTTTTCACGCGCACGATCCGCGCATGCGGCACGTAGTCGGTGAACCTGAGCTGGCCTTCGGCCGCGTAAAGCTGCGATTTCATGCCGACCAGCACGGTGGTCGGCACCTTGATGCTTGTCGCGCTGTCGCGCCAGTCGTAGTTGCCGTTGATGTAGGTTTCCATCGTGTCGATATAGATCGGCCAGTTGGCGGTCGGCATCACGCGCGCCATCACCTGTTCGTAGCGCGCCACATGACGCAGCGCGCGCCACAGCGGCTGGTGAAAGGCGTGGCCGATGAAATCGCCCAGCGAGTGGAACAGCTCGCGGCGCAGATGCTGCGGAATCTGCTTGAACGGGATGTCGCGCCCGCCAGCAAGGATGTCGCGGTTCAGTTCGCGCCAGCGGCGGAACCATACCTGCTGCTGTCCGCTGAGCAGTCCGTGCTGCCAGTCCGGCTTGTTGGGCACGCACAGCGCCTGGTCCATGTGCATGTAGGCGTGCACCCGGTCGAAGCCGTAGAGCTTGTTGTACTGCAGCGCCGTGCACGCGCCCATCGACAGGCCCGCCAGATGGACGCGGTCGAGTCCGAGCCCATCGAGCAGGTCGGCGACATCGTGGGCGTGCTGGTCCAGCACCGTCGGCGCCGACAGCTTCAGCTTGTGCGACTGGCCCCAGCCGCGGAAGTCGGGAAGGATGAAGCGATAGCGATGCGCCAGGGGCGCGATCAGCGGCAGCCACATGACGGACTGCATGGCGAAGCCGTGGAGCAGCACGACCGGCGCGCCACGGCCGATGTCGAGATAGTGCAGGCGCGCACCATCGCGCATGGTCAGATTCGGCATCCCTTGTTTCCCCCTGATGAGTCCGCATGGACTGCGGCGAGAGTAGCAGCAAGATATTTTTTTACCAGTGGTGTTCGGGCGCGCCGATCTGGGTTATAAAGGTCTTCCGCCCTGTCCGCCCGCCGTGTCGTATCCGCCAGCGTGGCGAGGAGTCAATCCGGTGAACCTGTTTCGTTGCCTGATCGCGGCCGTGCTGCTGGCGCTTGCGGGCGTCGCCCAGGCTGCAGAACCCGTCGCGGTGGCCGACTACCTGCAGACCCTGGCGCAGGTCGAGCAGGCGCGCCAGCCGGTTTCCCTGCAGCCGCTATTTGAGCGCGCACTGGCCGTGCAGGACGCGCTCATGGAGATACGGCCCGGCAGCGATCGCGCGTACCTGGAGACGCTCCCAGATGCCGATTACCGGGCGCTGCGCGGCAGACTGCGCGGCCTGGCGCTATCGCGCGAGGGCGCGGTCTACGCGCAACCCGATCCCGGCGCGCTGCTGCAACTGGCCGACGCCCACGGCCTGCCGCAGGACCGGCAGTTCTTCGAGTTGTATCGGCAGTACTGGAGCAAGGACCTGTTCCCGTCGTACATGACGCCCCGCGCCGACAACATCAACGGCTGCGTCAACTACGGTGACGGCACACTCACCGAGTTGTATGAAAGCTGGCGCAGCTACGCCATGCGCTACCCGCAGGACTACAGCAAGACCGTGCAGCAGAACATCAAGGATATCGAGGACACCGTCGCGCTCGGCACCTGTGCCTGCGGCAACGCCGCCAGCGTCGCCCGCGAGGAGAGCCGCTTCATCAAGCGCTTCCCCGACAGCCCGGCGACACACGCCGCGCGCAGCCGCCTGCACGAAATCCGCACGCATACGCTGAAGCTGCCGATCGCCTGCCGCTAAGGTTTTTCAGTCTGCAAACGTTTGCCCAAGCGGTAGAATGATTCACGACTGGTGAATCGTTAGGACTACCGTAGATGAAAGCAGGCTTTGTGGGACTGGGGGCGATGGGTTGGCACATGGCCGCGCATCTGGCAGAAAAGAATCTGCTCGGTGCGGTGTGGAATCGTACTGCTGCCACCGCCACAAAATTTTCCATTGAATACAGCGTGCCGGCTGTCGCGAATCCTGCCGATCTCTGGGCGCATTGCGACACCGTGATTCTCTGCGTCTCCGCCGACGCACAGGTGCTGGCGATGGTCGATGCGCTGGCGACGCCGGCGGCGCGCGGCAAGCTGGTGATCGACGATTCCACTGTCAGTGCCGGCACTGCACGCGAAGCTGCAGCACGTCTGAAAAAAGCCGGCGCACGTTTTCTCGACGCCCCTGTCAGCGGTGGCACCGAAGGCGCGAAGCACGCGCGGCTGGTGTTCATGGTCGGTGGCGATGAGGCCGATGCCACCGCCGCGCAGCCGCTATTTGACGCGATGGGCGCGCGCACCGTTCATCTCGGTCCGCACGGTGCTGGGCAAGCAACCAAGGCGGTAAACCAGGTGATGAACGCCGGCATCGAGCAGGCTGTGACCGAGGGCATGGCGTTTGCCGAAGCAATGGGTCTGCCGCTGGATAAAGTGGTCGATGTGGTCGGCTCCGGCGCTGCCGGTTCGTGGTTCGTCAACCATCGCGGCAAGACCATGGTGCGCGGCGAGTTCGCACCCGGCTTCAAGGTCGCGCTGCACCACAAGGACCTGTTGATCTGTCAGCAGATGGCGCGTGCGCTCGGCGGCAGGATGCCGGTGGCCGAGGCGACGATTCCGCAGTACGAGGAGTTGATGCGACAAGGTTTCGGCGACGAGGATGTATCGGCGCTCTATCGCCTCAACAAGCAGCTGTTTCCTGCGAAAAAATGACGGAGCCATCGCAAGGTCCCGACGACGGGCTGGAACTGCCGCCGATGCCGGAGCCACCGATTGCCTCCGACTGCTGCGGTGGCGGCTGCGCGGATTGCGTCTATACGATCTACGACCGCCAGATTTACGAATGGCAGCAGCGCGTCAAGGAGTTGCGCCGCGAACATGCTGAAAAAATATCCGGGCCTCAAACATGAGCTATGACTACATCATCGTCGGCGGCGGTTCAGCGGGCTGCGTGCTGGCCAATCGGCTGTCGGCGAGCGGGGACTATCAG
>DATMTG010000060.1:0-5363 GCA_035565075.1 Stenotrophobium sp. | reverse complement strand
AGACGAGGTTGAGGCCGTATTCCGACTACCAATCAGTCCGAAAAACCTGCTTGATCGTCCACTGCCGACGGGCGTACCGGCAGGCTTTTCGCTCCGGTTCGCACTGGTTCGCAGCAACCCGCAGTGCTTCGATTCCGTACTTTCAATAGTCGTTTGATGCGGGGTACCACCCCACCACCAAATTGTAGAGAGCGATAGCCGCTGCTGCCTGGACCAGACGAACCAAGTCAATACCCAGGCTCAGCGGCATTTTTATGTCCGTCGTCTGAACAGGCGGTCTGCATGCACCGCGGCATCACGGGACGATCCGGATGGGGTGCGATCTAACGACTCGTGCGACGAACGAGGAACGTGGTCGGGGTGAGAGGATTCGAACCTCCGACCCCCTGCTCCCAAAGCAGGTGCGCTACCAAACTGCGCCACACCCCGTAGTGCGTTCCGGTCCTGGCAAGATGGTGGGTCGTGATGGATTCGAACCATCGACCAACTAGTTAAAAGCCAGCTGCTCTACCAACTGAGCTAACGACCCATGCTTGCAAAACGATCAAACCCAAGATGCGAGCTGCGCATGAAGGGCGCGCATGATAACTGAACATGCGGCCACTTGAATACCTCATTGGCGATAATGAGTGGGGTCCGCCACCCCTGCATCGGCGAATCCCCGCTTGCGGATGCGACAGGAGTCGCAGACGCCACAGGCATGTCCATGCACGTCGGCCTGGTAGCAAGAGACGGTCTCGCCGTAATTCACGCCCAGACGCAGCCCTTCGGCAATGATGTCGGCCTTGCTCATGCGCAACAGCGGGGTATGCACCTTGAACCTGACGCCTTCCACCCCGGCCTTGGTTGCGACGCCTGCGAGCTTTTCGAATGCCTCTATGAATTCCGGCCGGCAGTCCGGATAACCCGAATAGTCCACGGCATTGACGCCGATGAACAGATCGTGAGCGCCGATCACTTCGGCCCAGCCCAATGCCAGCGACAGGAACAGCGTATTGCGTGCTGGCACGTAGGTCACGGGGATGCCACTGCCCGGTTGCTCGGGCACGGCGATGCTGGTATCGGTCAGCGCCGAGCCGCCCATGGCATCGAGATTGACATGGATGATCTGGTGCGCGGCCGCGCCCATGCTGCGTGCAAGACGGCTGGCCGCGTTCAATTCGGCGATATGCCGCTGCCCGTAAGCAACCGAGAGGGCGTGACATTCGAAGCCCTGCCGTTGAGCCAATGCGAGCACCGTCGCCGAGTCCAGCCCACCGGAGAGCAGGACGACTGCCTTGGCGGATTCAATCATTCGTATGACGCCTTACTTGCCGGGAACATTGCCCCATAGGAATTTGTGCAACTGGAACTGGAAGCGCACCGGCAGCCGGTCGGCGATGATCCAGTCCGCCAGATCGCGCGCCGTCAGCTGATCCTGGCTCGGCGAAAACAAGACCGTGCAGCGATGCGACAAGTTGTATTCGGCCACTTGTTGCTTGGCCCAGTCGTAATCGTCGCGTCCGCACAGCACGAATTTTACTTCATCGCCAGCGCCCAGATGCGAGAGATTGCTCCAGAGATTGCGGTGCGCCTCGCCGGAGGCGGGCGTCTTGATATCCAGGATTTTCTTGACGCGCGCATCCACTGCTGCCACATCCATCGCGCCACTGGTTTCGAGGGAAACCACGAATCCCGCATCACACAGCCGCACAAGAAACGGGAGGCACTTCTTCTGCGCCAGCGGTTCGCCGCCGGTCACGCAGACATGCCGCACGCCGTAATCGCCCACCTGTGTCAGCACGGCATCAAAGCCGAGCCATTGCCCGCCATGAAACGCGTAGGCGCTGTCGCAGTAGACACAGCGCAGGGGGCAGCCGGTCAGCCGTACAAAAACCGTCGGCCACCCGACGAGCGAGGACTCTCCCTGCAGTGACAGGAAGATCTCGGTGATCTTGAGTCGATCGGCGCCTGTTTTGTCGGCAGGCACTCGCTCGTGAAAATCGGCGACGCGCTCAGTTGCCGGACTTGAGGGTCTCAAGCTGCTGCTTCGCCAGATTTGCGGCATTGGCCGAGGGATAGGTCTGTATGACTTTCTGCAAGGTCGCCTTGCCCTGGGCCAGCTGGTTCAGCTGGATCTGTGTCAGGCCCACCTTGAGCATCGCATCGGGCGCCTTGGCGCTGCGCGGATACTTGTCGAGCACCGACTGAAAACTATCCAGCGCCGACTTGTAATCGCGCTTCACATAAAACGCTTCGCCCATCCAGTAGCTGGCATTGTCGGCGTAGTGGCCCTGGGGCCATTTGGCCAGCATGCTGCGGAAACCGCGGATGGCATCGTCGTATTTGCCATTCTTGAGCATGTCGAAAGCGGAGAGGTATGCCCCCTCCTCTTCCGGCGATGCGCCGCTGCCGCTGGAAATCACGACGGGAGGCGGAACCCCACCGCTGTTTGCCGGTGCCGCAGGCGCTGCTGGTGACGGTGCAGCAGTCGCAGACACGGTACTGGCGGCAGCATCCGGTGAAGATGCGGTTGGTGCCCCGCCCTCGAAACGCTGCAGGCGCCGATCCAGATCCATGTATTGATCCTTGTTGCGCTTGGTCAGGTTGTCGAGATCGTAACGGATGCGTTCAACCTCGCCACGCAGGTTGCGAAGATCATCCTGCGTGTGCTGGTTGTCCTTGTCCATGCTCGCATAGTCGATGCCGTTGACCCGCCTGCTCAACTCAGCCAGGCGGGTTTCAACCGTCTGCAAGCGTCGTTCCTGAGGACTCAGTGCGTCACTCCCGCCATCAATACGGCCACTGTCGAGAGTCGAGGCGCAGCCCGACATCAGCGATGCGCCCAGTAATGCAGTAATGATGGCAGTGTGACGCAACATGTCCGAATCCTCTTGCTAGCCGGAATTACTGACGCTTGATTTCGACGCGGCGGTTCTTGGCCCAGGCGGCTTCGTTGTGGCCCGGATCGGCAGGACGCTCTTCGCCATAGCTGATGACGGTGGTCTGGCCGGCCGCAACGCCCTTGGCATCGAGTTCGCTCTTGACCGCGTTGGCGCGGCGCTCACCCAGCGCCATGTTGTAGGAGCGCGAGCCGCGTTCGTCGGTGTTGCCTTCCAGGCGCACCTTGGCGGTCGGGTTGGCCAGCAGGTACTTGCTGTAGGTATTGATGACGTTTTCGCCATCGGCATTGATGTCGGTGCTGTCGAAGGCGAAATAGATCTTGTTCTGCTCCAGCGCGGCAGCCTGCGCAGCAGCAGCATCGCCACCGATCGCCGTCGGCGAGCCGTTGGTATTGCCGTTCATGCCGTTGGCCCCTTCGGACCCTGCAGCGCCCGCGCTGCCATTCTTGGTCCCATTCGACGCGCAGCCCGCCAGGGCCACCGCTGCAACCAAGGCAATCAGGTATTTCTTGTTCATTTGCATCACTCCGTTGTCACTATGTGTGGATACAGCATTAAGGGGATAAAGACGACCACGCCGGCTCACGCACGTCGCCACCGGCCTGGTGCATGCGCTGCTTGACCCGACCATCCAGGCTGACCGTCGCAAGTTCTGCTCCGTTCCCGTCCTGCGTGGCATATATGATGACATTGCCGTTCGGCGAGAACCCGGGGCTTTCGTCGAGAGGTCCGTCAGAGAGGTATTGCATGCTGCCGCTCGCCAGATCAAGCAATGCAATACGATAGACCGAATCGGTGAGATTGACCAAGACCAGCGATTTACCATCCGGCGAGTAACTGGCACGAAGATTTTGCTTGCCCTGGAATGTCAGCCGCCTGGGATCGCCGCCGGCAACCGGCATCTGGTAGATCTGAGGCTGTCCACCACGATCGGAGGTAAAGACGATGTTCTGGCCATCCGGCGACCATGCCGGCTCGGTGTCGATCGAATAGAGCGTCGTCAACCGGCGCCGCGCACCGCTCTCGAGATCGATGATGTAGATGTCGGGATTGGTTTCAAAGGAAAGCGTCACCGCCAGCTTGCGGCCATCCGGCGACCATGCCGGCGAGCCATTGATCCCTTTCTCGGCGACCACTTTCCTGACCTTGCCGGTAGCCAGCGTCTGGATATAGATCGCCGATTGGCTGTGATCGAACCCGACGTAGGCGATCCTGGTGTAATCCGGCGACCATGCCGGCGAAACCAGGGGCTCGCGGGAGGTGGCCAGCACATGTGGAGAGTAGCCATCGGCATCGGCGACCACCAGCGAGAACGCGCGCGACACGCCCATGCCGGTTGCGGTGATATACGCGATCTTGGTGTCGAAATCGCCCTTGATGCCGGTCAGCTTCTGGTAGATGAGGTCGGCGATCTGATGGGCGATGGAACGCATGCGGTCGGGTGTTGCCGCTGGCATGTCGTAGCCCAGCACCTGCTGCCCCCGCAGCGTATCCATCAGGAAGAACCGTGCCTTGATCCGGCCGTTCGCATCCTTGGTCAACTGGCCGATCACCAGATTGTCCATGTTGACCTGGCGCCAGTTGGCATAGTTGATCTGTGAAGGCTGTGAGGGCGTGGCCAGCATGTCGGTGCGCGGCAGCGCTTTGAACTGCCCGGTCCGCGTCAGGTCGGCTTCGATGATCTTGGCGATATCGAAATTCGTGCCGTTGGGGTCCGCGAACGGCACGATCGCGATCGGCAGCGCACCCGTCTCGCCACCGCTGACCGTGACTTCGAGATCTGCACGCGCGGTCACCGATACCAACAGTAAGAACAGGCCCAACCAGTGCTTCAAGTGCATCACGAACCTCTGCATCCGCCTCAAATCGGCGAGGCGGCGTAGTTTGTTATCAGTTATACAATAATCTAAAAGTATATTATATAAAACAACAAGAGCGAAGGGTATTATGCACTGAACATATTATTTTAGTTATTCGGCTGGAAAATAAATGTCAGATTGCGATCAAAGTCGTCAGGATTGTCCGGCATCGGCAACGGATCGGATTTAAGCACCGCGCGCTCCACCGAGGCATCCAGACCGGCATTGCCGCAACTCTCGATAACCTTGGCACTTACGACACTGCCGCCGGGCAAAAGTTGCACTTTGACCTTGCAATGGAAATCGTCCGGCGAATTGTAGGGCCTGACCCAATTGCTGCGGACGATCGCAGCGATCTTGTCGGCCCAGGTCGCCTGCCGTAGCTTGCGTGCAGCGGCAAGCCGCGCCTGCTGCTCCTGGTTCAGCTGAGCCTTGAGATTGGCGATGCGCTGTTCTTCTTCCTTCTGCTGAGCCTTGCGCTTGTCTTCGGCAAGCCGTTTGGCTTCCTGCTCCATCTCTTTCTGCTGCTCCTGCTGCAGCGCCTTGGCCAGATCTTCCTGCTGCTTCTTGAGCAGCTTCTGTTGCTCGATGACTTTTTGACGCGCGGCGTCTTCAATCTTCT
>DATMTG010000059.1:0-2537 GCA_035565075.1 Stenotrophobium sp. | reverse complement strand
TCGCTCGCGCTGGCCATCGCCGCGCTGCACGCGTTGGGACAGGACTTGAACCTGATGACGTTCGGTGCGCTGACGGTCGCCGTCGGCTTGCTTGCGGACGACGCGATCATCGTGCTCGAAAGCATTTATCACCGCTGGGATCAGGGCGACGCGCATTGGGATGGCATCTGGAACGGCGTGAAGTCCATCGTGATTCCAGACATCACGGGCACCCTCACCAACATCGCGATCTACGTTCCACTGCTGTTCGTCGGCGGCCTGGTGGGGCTGTTCTTCATCCCGTTCTCGTTGGCGATGATTCTGGCATTGCTGGCGTCGTTGCTCGTCTCGTTCAGTCTGACCCCGCTGAGCCTGGGCTTTCTGCATGCCAGGCCGAGCCCCGGCACGAGCGGCGGCCAGCGCTTGCTGCAACGCCTGCAACACTGGAATGAGAAATTGTTTCAATGGGTCGCGCGCGCGCCCCGCACCAGCCTCGCAATTACCTTCGGCGTGCTGGCGCTGAGTCTGGTGGGGCTGGTCCTGGTGCCGATCAGCTTCCTGCCGCTGCCCAATGAAGGGGCGTTGCTGGAGTCGTTCACGCTGCCCCCGGGCAGTTCTCTGCTGGACACACGCGCCGCTGTCGGGACCATCACGCGGCGACTGCTGAAAGACACGGCCGTCGCGCATGTGTATGCCCGCATCGGTTCGTCGTCTTCGACGTCCTACACCGAACCGGCCTATGCGGGGGAACTCCAGGTCGTACTCAAACCCGGCGTGAGCGTCAATGCGCTCGACGCGATCGGCGAACGGATCCAGCGCGAATCGCAACTACCGGGCGTGCAACTGGCGGTCGACACGCCGACCATTGAGCGGGTCGGCGAGAGCCTGTCGGGCCTGCCGCAGCCCTTCGTGATCCACCTGTTGGGCAGCGACGTCACGCGACTGCGCGAGCTCTCGGAAGATATCTCCGCCAAGCTGCGGCGCATCACTGCGCTGAGCGGCGTGTTCAACAACGATGGTTATCCCGTCACGCAACTGCTGATCGAACCCGACCCGCAGGCGCTGGCTCTGGACAGGATGACGCCGGCCTCGCTGTATGCGCAGCTCGATGCGCTGATCAACGGCGAGGTGGTGAGCCGCGTGCCCAGGGGCAACGTGCCGCTGGCACTCTATCTGCGCCTTGCCGATGCGCCGCAGCGCAGTGTGGCGGCGCTGGCCGCGCTGCCGATTCGAACGCCCGCGGGCTGGACGCCGCTCTCGCACCTGGCGCACCTCCAACTCGCCAGTACGCCCAATCAGATCGAGCATATCGCCGGCGCGCGCGCGCTGAATATCCTGGCCACGCCCAACGGGCCGATCGGCGGCACCATCGCGGCGGTACGGCGTGCGCTGGCGGGCCTGCACATGCCAGCCGGCTACCGGATCGCGTTCGGCGGCCTTTATGCGCAGATCGAACAGGCGGCCCTGGGACTGTTGGTCGCGGCGCTGGCCTCGTTCGTGATCATGATCGGTATCCTGCTCCTGCAGTTCGACGGGATGCTGGTACCGGCCATCCTGTTGCTCGAGGTGCCGCTGGCGCTGACCGGGGGCACCGTCGCGCTTGTGGTGAGCGGCGTGGGCCTGAACGCCACGGGCATGATCGGTTTCCTGACCCTGATAGGAATCGGTCTGCGGCACAGTATCGTCCTGCTCGACCGCGTGCGCCACAACGAGGTGGCCGGCATGTCCGTCGATGACGCGGTGCGCGAAGCCATCCAGGTACGCTTCCGTCCGATCGTGTTGACCGCCATTACCGCCATTCTGGGGATGTTGCCTACCGCACTGGGTTTTGGGGAGGGTGCGGCACCGGAGCAGGGTCTTGCGGTCGTGATCCTCGGCGGGTTGATCTGGAGCGCGCTGCGCAGCACGAATTTGATACCGGCGCTGTATTTGCATTGGCGCCGCAAGCAACTCGCGCGGCTGGCGCTACGCACGGCGCCGGCATGAGATGCGTCCTCGTTTCGCGGTGGTTGTGCATGGGGCCAGCAGTTGCAGTGTGGGCGCCACGCGGTCCGCTTGCGCGAGCGATGCTCCCAAGCCTTTGCCGGCGACCGCGGCGTGGCCCCGATGCGCGTGCACGTCTAAGGTCAATGCTTCATAGGCGGGCGATTCAAACGCATTATCTGAATATCGCGTGGCTCCCGCCGCCAATTGACATGACCTAACGATGAGCTAATTCATGCGGCGTAGAGTGAATTTCACGGTACACGCTAGCGCGTTTGCCAGATTTCAATCAACTCACAGGAACACCACATGATTGCATCAAAGAATCGCCGAGCGGCCTTATTGGGTCTGGTCTTAACCCTGGCTGCAGCCAATGCTCTTGCCTACACGGGTCAGAAATTGGCCTCGGAAGCCAAAATCAGCATCGAGCAAGCGCAAGCAATTGCGCTCAAGGCTCATCCCGGAAAGATCGCCGACGAGGAACTGGAGCGGGAAAAGGGTGGTAGCGCCCTGCGCTATTCATTCGACATCCGACGCGGCAGCGTCACGCAGGAGGTCGGGGTCGA
This sequence comes from Stenotrophobium sp., assembly GCA_035565075.1. Lineage (GTDB taxonomy): Bacteria > Pseudomonadota > Gammaproteobacteria > Nevskiales > Nevskiaceae > Stenotrophobium. The sequence continues at coordinate 9 of DATMTG010000059.1, read as the reverse complement.
TGCGAAAAC
>DATMTG010000058.1:0-7089 GCA_035565075.1 Stenotrophobium sp. | reverse complement strand
AATTTCCGCGGCGAAGCGCACAGCGGGTGGCGTTCCGCAGTGCGTCAACGGGGGGGCAGGAGCTGTTCCGGCGGCAGCAGGCCCTCGAAGCCGGTGCCGATGCGGCTCAGGCCCTTGAGTTCGAGTTGCAGATAGATGCCGCTGTCGCGCTTGCCGCTGGCGTTGGCGATGTAGCGACGGTACGAGGTGCGCAGCGCCCAGCAGCAGGTGTCGTATTCGACGCCGGCCAGCGTATCCACGGTCTGGCTGCTGGCCAGCGAGTAGCGCCAGCGCCCCGCCAGTTTCCATGCGCCATGAATCGGCGTGGAGACGATGAGATCGGTCTGCTCCAGCAGGCCCCTGCGATAGTGGTAGGCCAGGTCGGCGCGGCGTTCGCCGTCGAGGTAGTGCAGCGCCAGTTCGGTGCGGCTGAACTCGTGCGTCACCGGCGACCACTGCAGGTCGCTGGAGGTGGCCCAGTGACTGGAGATCGCGTAATCGAGCGTGCCGACGAAGTCGGTGGCGCCGTTGCTGGGCGCCGGTTCGCCCGGCAGCGTGACCTGCGGCGCGCTGAAGCGATAGATCTCGCCGATGCTGCCGCTCAGCCAGACCGTGCCGGTCTCGGGATTCATCAGCCGCGAACCCAGCGCGAAAGTGGCGTGGTTGGCGTCGGAGATGCGGTCGCCGCCGTAGTAGCGGTTGCGCGCGAACAGCTGCGTGTTGTCGAAGTCCGCCAGGCCGCTGTCGAAGACCGGCAGGCCGTCCTGGTTGCGGTACGGCACGTAGAGATAGCCGAGCTGCGGTTCCAGCGTCTGCAGGTTGCCGCTGTCGGTCGTGCGGTCGAAGCGCAGGCCGCCACTGGCGCTGAACATCGGCAGCGCGCGCGAGGGCTGCTTCGACTGGCCGGGCGCGGTGTTGCTGAGCTGGTAACCGGTGTAGCGGAAATCCAGCTGGCTGGTGCTGAACCAGTTGATGTCGTCGCGCGCAAAGCGCAGGTAGGGGTCGAGGTCGAGGCGCTGGCCGTCGACCGAGTTCGGCCGCACGAAGTTATCGTATTCGCCGGTGAATCCGGCGTGCGTGCGGTAAAGGCTTTGCGGCGAGAGCGCCACGAAGCGGACCTGCGGCAGGCGCCGGTACGGCTGGTCGGTGGACAGGATGGTGGTGGACAGCGTCTGGTAGTCCTGCAACAGCCCGGTGATGCTGTAGAAGGTCGGCGCCTGGTAGGTCAGGCTGGCGCTGCGATCGAGGTAGCTCAGCGTGCTGGCGTCGATGTTGGTGGAGCTGAAATCGTTGAAGTAGTCGGGGTCGCTGACGTCGGTGAAGCTGATCTTTCCCGCCAGCCTGTGGTTGATCAGGCCCTCGTGGTCGTAGGAAAACAGGCGCCGCGTGATGCCGGCGGACTGGTCGTGGCGCAGGTACTGGAAATCGAGGTTGCCCTCGTTCTGCGCGAACAGGTAACGGAACGCGGTATCGAGCTGGGTGCCGCGCTTGGACATGTAGCGCGGGGTCAGGGTGGCGTCGTAGTTCGGCGCCAGGTTGAGATAGAGCGGGATGCGCAGGTCGAACCCGTTGTTGACGCTCTGGCCGATGGTCGGGAACAGCAGGCCGGTATGGCGCAGGTTGTCCAGCGGGAAGCGGAAATACGGCATGTAGAACACCGGCACGTTGTCCAGCAGCAGCCGCGCGTTGGTGGCGGTGCCGACGCCCGAGTCGTAATCGAAGTGGATATTGCCGGCCTTGACGTACCAGGCGTCGGAGCCCGGCCCGCAGGTGGTGTAACTGGCGTTGCTGACATCGGCCGTGCCGGAGCTGGACAGGTTGACCTGGTCGGCGCTGCCGCGCCCGGCGCGCACCGGCAGCGTGAACTGGGTGCTGTGGAATGCGCCAGTCTCGGCGTTGAGATCGAACTCGGCCTGCTGGCTCCTGATCACCAGCGCGTGCGTGCGGAACAGCGATTCGGTATTGATCTTGATCAGGCGATGCTTGTCGTCGTAGGTCAGCGCACTGGCGGAAAACTCTTTGCCGCCCTGTTTGAGCAGCGCCGAGCCGAGCAGCTTGCTCAGGCCGTCCTTCTCGAGCTCGACATGATCGGCGGTCAGCACCACCGGGCCGGTGTCGGGCCCATCCGGCGGCTGGTCCCCCGGCAGGTAAAGCTGCGGACACATCGCCGGTTCGGGTGCGCCGCTGGACGCGGATGACGCGCAGGCCAGGTCGCAGCACAGGGCCAGCGCCAGCAGCAGCAAGGTTCTCTGGATGGTTGGAGGCAAGCGCTGGGTTCCCGGGGGCCGGTGCGGCACTGGGGTGATTTTCAGCTATTCGCGGCGCTCAGGTAAACCTGCGTGGCATTCGGTCGGGACCGGCTGGCGGCGCAATGGCCTCTGCGCGTAAGCTTCGCGCGTCTTTTCGAATCCCTAAAATTTTCGTGAACGTCACCGACTTCGCCCATGACCCGCGCGCGCGCGCGGCCCGCGACTGGGCCATCTCCGAGCTTAAGCTGCAACGCCCGGAGTTCGCCCCGGCCTCGGCCGATGCCAGCTTTCGCCGCTATTTCCGCATCTCCGAGGGCGCGCGTTCCTGGGTGGTGATGGACGCGCCGCCGCAGCAGGAGGATTGCCGGCCGTTTCTGCATGTGGCGGCCTTGCTGCATCAGGCCGGCCTCAACGCGCCGCAGATCCACGCGCAGGATCTCGAACGCGGATACCTGCTGCTGTCCGATCTCGGCCGGCAGACCTATCTCAACGTCATCGACGCCGGCAATGCCGAAACCCTGTTCGATGCGGCCATCGATGCGCTGATCCGCTGGCAGCAGGCCTCGCGGCCGGGGCAGTTGCCGCCCTACGACGAGGCCCTGCTGCGCCGTGAGCTGGCGCTGTTTCCCGACTGGTATGTTGCGCGCCACCTGCAACGCCAATTGACGCCGGCGCAGGCCGATACGTGGCGCCAGGCCTGCGATGTGCTGGTGGATCGTGCGCTGGCGCAGGCCCGGGTCTACGTTCACCGCGACTACATGCCGCGCAACCTGATGATTGCCACACCCAATCCCGGCGTGCTGGATTTCCAGGATGCGGTGTACGGACCGATCAGCTACGACGTCGTGTCGCTGTTCAAGGATGCTTTCCTGTCCTGGCCGGAGGCACGCGTCGCCGCATGGGCGCAACGCTACTGGCAGCGCGCGCGCACCGCGGGCTTGCCGGTGGCGGATACGTTGCCGGCGTTCATGCTCGATTTTGATTTCATGGGCGTGCAGCGCCATCTCAAGGTGCTCGGCATCTTCGCCCGCATCAACTACCGCGACGGCAAGCCGCACTACCTGAAGGATACGCCACGCTTCATCGGCTACGTGCGCGAAGTCGCCGCGCGACATGCCGAGTTGTCCGGGCTGCTGCACCTGTTCGACGAGCTGGGCCTGCACGCATGAAAGCGATGATCCTCGCGGCTGGACGACGGCGACACGGCGCCGTGAGTGCCGCAGGCGCGAGTGTGGGTGCGGGAGCCGTCGTACTGCCTGCGGCGAACGGAGTGCGTGTTCGGATGCAGTGGCACTGTCTGGCGAGAGTCGGGACATGAAAGCAATGATTCTCGCCGCAGGCAGGGGTACACGCATGCGCGAACTCACCGAGCACACGCCCAAGCCGCTGCTGCCGGTGCGCGGCAAGCCGTTGATCGAATATCACCTGGAGCAGCTCGCGCGCAACGGCGTGCGCGAGTTCGTGATCAACACCGGCTGGCTGGGCGAGAAACTGGAAGCGGCGCTGGGTAGCGGCAAGCGCTGGAACGCGCGTATCCGGTATTCGCACGAAGGCTGGCCGGCGCTGGAAACCGGCGGCGGCATTTTCAAGGCGTTGCCGCTGCTGGGCGAAGCGCCCTTCCTGCTGGTCAACGGCGACGTGTTCATCGAGTGCGAGTGGCGGCCGTGGGTGCGGCGCGGGCTGGCGCACGGCGACCTGGCGCATCTCGTGCTGGTGCCCAATCCGGCGCACAATCCGCGTGGCGATTTCGGACTGGTCGCCTCGCGCATCAACGAACGCGGTTCGCAGTACACGTTCAGCGGCATCTCGATACTCGATCCGGCGCTGTTCGCCGACTGCAAGCCGGGCGCGTTCAGGCTCGCCCCGTTGCTGCGCAAGGCGGCGGACAAGGGTCTGGTCACGGGCGAACTTTTCACCGGCCGCTGGTCGGACGTGGGCACGCCGGAGCGCCTGCGACAACTTGAGACGAGGAAGAAACCATGATCAAGGTGCACAAGGCGGCAGACGGAAAAATCGCGCAGGTGGTCGGTTTCGATGCCGGCCAGTTCATCGCCGACGAGCCGCCGCCGCTGGGCGGGAACGCCGGGCCGAGTCCGCACGACCTGCTGGATTCCGCGCTCGGAGTCTGCACGGCGATGACGGTGATGCTGGTGGCCCAGCGCAAGCAGTGGCCACTACAGGATGTGCGCGTCGAAATCACGCACGACGAAGACGACAAGACCTACCGCATCGAGCGCAAGATCGAACTGGTGGGAACGCTCACCGAAGAGCAGCGGCAATACCTGCTGGGCATCGCCAACAAGTGCCCGATCCACCGCGCGCTGCACAAGACCTTCGAGGTCGATTCGGCGCTGACCGGCTGAGCTTTCAGCAGGCTTGCCACTCCGCGAGCACCGCCCGCCACACCGGCGGCGTGTAGAGCAGGGTGTCGTGCCCTTCGTCGGGAACGACCAGTTCGCGCGCATGCGCGAGGCGCGAGGTGTCCTGCGGTGCGCAGACGTTGTCGTGCGGCGACCAGATGCTCAGCAGCGGCACCGCGGTGGCGGCCTCGTCCTTGCCGAGTTCGGCGAGCCATGCGCTGCCATGTTTCATCTGCGAGAGGTTGCGGCCGCGCCGGGCCATCTTCGAGGGAATGAAGACGCCGTGGTGCGGACTGCCGATGGTGACCGCGCGCGCGACCTGGGCGCCGCCGAAGCGCCGCAGGTAGCGGCGGATCACCAGTCCGCCCATGCTGTGGCCGACCAGCATGACGCGCGGCTCGCTGCTGCGCCGGCACAGGTCGTCGACGGCCCGCTGCAGTTGCGCCGCGTAGTCGTCGATGTCGCCCAGCACCGGGTACAGCGAGATCGCGCGCATGCTGGCGCCGCTGCGACGCGCCAGCCAGCGCATCATCGGCTGCCAGACGCCGGCGTTGCAGATGAATCCGTGCACGAACACGATCGGCGTGCCGTGGCCCTTGCGCCGCGTGCACAGCGGCAGCGGCATCAGCCAGCCGAACATGCGCCACATCGCCAGGGTTTCGCGCAGCATCGTCCTGCAGCGCGCGACGCGGCTCTGCGGGTAGGCGGCGGCGAGCGCCGGCGGGCACAGGCGGCGCGAAGAGCGGAAGCCGCGGCGGATGAACAGCAGCCGCCCCAGGGCGACGACCAGCAACGGCAGCGCCGCCAGCGGCAGCGAGCCGTCGTGACGCCAGATCAGCCAGGCCAGCAGCAGCGCCAGTCCGTCGGTCGCCAGGCTCATGCACAGGTACAGCAGCCACATGCGTGAACGTTTCATTCGGTGTCCAGGTCGGGGTTTTGCGGGGGCGTGCCGGCGTCTTCCTCTTCCGCCGCGATCTGCGCCATCTGGTCCAGCCGGTTCAGGAAGGTCTTGAGGATGCGCTCGCCATAGCCTTCTTCGCTGATGCGGTGTTCGATTTCCCTGCGCAGCGCGTCGGCGTCGAAGTGCTCGGACTCGGGGTCGATGAGTTCATCAACCTCGCCGATCAGCCGTTCCCAGTGTTCCTCGATCACGGTGATCACCGGGATGCCCGGTGCGTCGAGGTCCAGCGAGCGGAAGTCGAAATGGTGCGAAAGCCCGTCCCACAGCAACGCCTGCGGCTCGCGCGAATCCAGCCAGGTGAGTACGGCCTCGGCATAGACCGCGGCGAATTTCGCGATCTGGGTGTGAGCGATGCGTGGTGTCATGCGTGATGCAGGACGTCGTGCGCCTGTTGGTCGGCATGATAGCTGGAGCGCACCATCGGCCCGCTGGCGACGTGCGAGAACCCCATCCGTTCGCCGACGACGCGCAGGCGCTCGAACTCGTCGGGATGCACGTAGCGCGCCACCGGCAGGTGATGCCGGCTCGGTTGCAGGTACTGGCCCAGCGTCAGCATGTCGACCTGGTGTGCGCGCAGGTCGCGCATGACCTGCTCGATTTCTTCGATTTCCTCGCCCAGGCCCAGCATCAGGCCGGACTTGGTCGGCACCTCCGGGTGCAGGCCCTTGAATCTTTCCAGTAAATCCAGCGACCACTCGTAGTCGGAGCCGGGCCGTGCCTGCTTGTACAGGCGCGGGATGGTTTCGAGGTTATGGTTGAACACGTCCGGCGGCGTGTCCTTGAAGATGGTCAGCGCCGGGTCCATGCGGCCGCGGAAATCCGGCACCAGCACTTCGATGGTGAGCTGTGGCAACAGCGCGCGCGCCTCGCGGATGCAGGCGGCGAAGTGCGCGGCGCCGCCGTCTTTCAGGTCATCGCGGTCGACGCTGGTGATGACGACATAGCGCAGCGCCATGTCGCGTATGGTGCGTGCGAGATTGACCGGCTCATTTTCGTCCAGCGCGTTCGGGCGGCCATGGGCGACATCGCAGAACGGGCAACGCCGCGTGCAGATCGCCCCCATGATCATGAAGGTCGCGGTGCCTTTGCCGAAGCATTCGCCGAGGTTCGGGCAGTTGGCTTCCTCGCAGACGGTGTGCAGGTGGTTGTCGCGCAGCGCCTTCTTGATGCGCGCGACTTCCGGCGTGCCCTGGCTCTTGGCGCGGATCCACGCCGGCTTGCGCAATGGCTCAAGAGTGGTTTCAATCTTGATCGGGATGCGGGCCATCTTGTCCGCACCGCGCAGCTTCTCGCCGGCGACGATGGGTGTGCGGACGGGAATCGGGGGCGTGCTCATGTTCAACTCGGGTCAGGGATGCGTGCATTTTACCCGCAACACCGATTGCCGATGCGCCAGCCGTCATGGGCGGTTCGGCCATGGTCGCCTCCGGGGGCGACGCCTACAGTCCGGCAGGTTGGCGGCAGGGCAGGGTCGTCGGGGCCTGCAATCCGGCAGGGAATTGCCCTGCATGGGGCCACCCGCTGTCGCGGGTTGATTCAC
>DATMTG010000057.1:0-16395 GCA_035565075.1 Stenotrophobium sp. | reverse complement strand
TCCACGGCACGGGGACAACTGTGGGACAAGCTGTGAATGGCCTCGTGCTATCAGGCGTGCCCGGACTCGTGCTATCGGGCGTGTCCCTATCGTGCTATCAGGCGTGCGAAATCGCCGGAAAGCCAATAACGGCGCGGGTTTCAGCGCCCTATAACTTCTCTAACTGAAAAGCTCTAACTGGTAGTAGAAGCGAGCCGTTTCGGTGGACAACCGCCCAACGGCACTACGCGCAAACGAGAAAGCCCGGCATTCCAACATGGAGGGCCGCGCCATGATCGTCGCGCTGCTCAACCAGAAAGGCGGCGTCGGCAAGACCACGCTCGCCACACACATCGCCGGCGAACTGGCGATGCGCGGGCAATCGGTCATCCTGCTCGATACCGACCCGCAAGGCTCGGCGCTGGACTGGGCGCAACGCAGAAGCCAGCAGGGCTTGCCCCGGCTGTTCAGCGCCGTGGGTCTCGCGCGCGAAACGCTGCACCAGGAAGCGCCAGAACTCGCCAGGCGGGCCGATCACATCGTCATCGACGGCCCGCCGCGCATCGCCGCGCTGGCGCGCTCGGCGCTGCTGGCAGCCGAGCGCGTGCTGATCCCGGTGCAGCCCAGCCCCTACGACTTGTGGGCCAGTGCCGAGATGGTGGCCCTGATCCGCGAGGCGCAGGTGTTCCGGCCTGCGCTGCGCGCGGCCTTCGTCGTGAACCGGCGCGTCAGCACCACGATCATCGGCCGCGAGGCGCGCAGCGCGCTCGCCGAGCAGCCGCTGCCAGCGCTGCGCTCGGAAGTGCATCAGCGCATCGTGTTCGCCGACAGCGTGGCCGCCGGCCGGCTCGCACGCGAGACGGCGCCCGACAGCGCCGCCGCACGCGAGATCGCGGCGCTCACCGACGAGCTGCTGCGGTGGCCGACATGACAACCGCGCGCAGCAAACGCATCGGCATCGGCGCGCGACCGCCGGCGAACCCGCACGCCGAGGCGTGGGTTCGCCAGGGCGACGCCGAGACCTTGCATAAGGGCGACCTCTACACCGCACGCCTGACGCTCGACATCACGCCTGCGATGCGCGCCCGCATCAAGGTATCGGCGTTTACGCAGGGCGTGACGGTCGCCGAACTGCTGCGCGCGTTGCTCGAACGCGAGTTTCCGGAGACGACTCCATGAACGCATCCACTTCGGTGGTCACGGCTGCGCCGCCATCGTTCGCTGGCCACGCCGCTACTGCGCTGCTGACCCGCGTATCACTCGCCTACATCGAGCAGCGCATCGACCTTTACCTGCGTTTCGGCGAACCGGTGCGCATCCTTCGGCTCGATCGCTGGCGTCGCGTCGCGATGTTCCTGCCGGGCGCAATGTTCTGCCGCATCCGCTGGCAGGCCAACGACTACGGCACGATCCGCTGGCAGCTCATGGTGATGCAGGCTTGCACGCCGCTGGACGCGGCGCAGCGCATCCCCGGCGTGCTGCCCGGCGCGCGCCTGCTGCTGCACGCCGAGGGCAAACTTGCCGTGCGCGCCGTACTGCCGCAGATCGACGCCATCGAGGCGCTGGGCATCGCGCCGGCTACTGTGTCGCCCGCGTACTGGCGCACGCTGGGCAACCGGCTCGCTGCGCGCCTGCCGCTGTCGGCGTACACCGCCGAGCGACACGCGGCCTGGCTCGCCGGGAGGGCACTGTCATGACGAGTGTTCCCGCTTCCGCCGCCTCGCTGCGTCCTCGTTCACGCTTGCGCGCTCGCCTCGTACTGGCAGGTCTGTCCGCCTGCGGCTTCGCTGCGCTGGCCTGGGCGTCGTTCGTGTCGCCACTGCCGCGCGTCATCTACAACCCGACCGACAGCGTGCCGGTCGGCTGGTATCGCGTCTATCCGTTCGACTGGCTGGCCGATCCACTGCACAACCCCGTTCAGGTGGACAGCATTGTGCTCGTTCCGCTCCCGGTCGAGGCCGCTACGCTGGCCGCACAGCGCGACTACCTGCCGCTGGGTATTCCGTTGCTCAAGCGCGTGGGCGCCACTGCACCGCAGCAGGTGTGCGTCATTGGGCACAGCGTGCGCATCGACGGTGTGCCCGTGGCCGCGACGCTGCCTGCCGACCACCTGGGCCGGCCGCTGCCTGCCTGGCAGCAGTGCCGGCACCTGCGGCCGGGAGAACTGTTCCTGTTGAGCACGACCAATCCCGCATCGTTCGACAGCCGGTATTTCGGGCCGGTGGCTGCCTCCGCCGTGATCGGCGTGGCGCATCCGCTCTGGCTGGAGACACGCCGATGATGGTCGCCGACTCGCTGCGCTTTGTCGTGCCATCCGGCGTGTCGTTCCGCTGTGTGTCGTCGTGTCGTCGCGCGTGTCGTGCGGATGTCGAATTTGCGTCTTCGGCATCGCACGTCGCACAGCCTCCGGCGATGCTTTCCGACGTGCAGACGTCTTGCCTCGAACGCGCCAGGCCTGTGGCCGTGGTCGCGTTCGCCGGCGCGCTGGCTGCATGCAGCGCAGCGCCGCCGGGCCGCCGACGCCCGGAGCGAAAGCGAAAGGCAAAGGCGGAAGGCAAGATAAAAGGTCGCGGCACGTGGCCGCTTGAAAATCCTGTCTGCACGTGGGGGTGGCGCGGCACGCGCCAAGGGGCAGCAGCGTGCCGCGAAGGTGCGCAACGCCGCTTCGGCATTGGCGAAAGCGTGTGCTTCGCGCGCTGGACTGCGATGGTCTTGGATGGAGCCGCCGCATGAGCAGCCGCGACGACGACCGTTTCCGCGTCCGTCCCGGTGCGCCGAAACAGCGCGGGGATGCGTTCGTCAACAAGGTGCTGCGGCAGGCCAACAAGGCCGGCTCGAAGTTCGGCAAGGCTGCCCGCAAGGTCGGCCAGCGCCCCGGTTCCCGGTTGGGGCGCGGCCACGTTGCAGCGCGCTTCGCTGGGCAGGGACTTGGGGCGAACGCGCGACGCGTGACGATCAAGATCCGACTGGTCAATCTGGCGCAGGCCGGGTCGCGCTCGACTGCCGCGCACCTGCGCTACATCGAGCGCGAAGGCGTCGATCGCCAGGGCGGGCCGGGCCATGCCTACGGGCCGACGACCGACGCGACAGACACCGCCGCCTTCGAGGAACGCGGGCGCGAGGATCGACACCAGTTCCGTTTCATCGTCTCGCCAGAGGATGCCGAACAGCTCGATGATCTGCGCACCTACACCCGGCACCTGATGGCACGCATGGAGGCCGACTTGGGTACGCGCCTGGACTGGGTGGCCGTGGATCATTGGAATACGGACAACCCGCATACGCATGTCGTCCTGCGCGGCAAAGACGACAGCGGAAAAGACCTCATCATTTCCCGCGACTACATCGCCCAGGGGATGCGCCATCGGGCTGCTGAACTCGCGACCGAGTGGCTGGGACCGCGCACCGAACTGGAGATCCAGCGCGCCATGCAGCGTGAAGTCGATCAAGAGCGGTGGACGGGTCTGGATCGCACCTTGCAGCGCGAGGCCGTGGGAGGTCCTGTGCGGACAGAGATGCTGACCGAACCCCGATTGCAACGACAGCGGCAGATGCTGATCGGCCGCCTGCAATGCTTGCAGCGTATGGGCCTGGCGACCGAGCAGCAGCCCGGCACGTGGTCCATCGATCCCAATGCTGAAACCACACTGCGGGCGATGGGCGAACGCGGCGACATCATCCGCACCATGCAGCGCGCCATGAGCGGCCGGCAACGCGAGCTGGTCGTGTTCCAGCCCGGCGAAGATAGCCGCATCGTCGTTGGCCGTGTCGTCGGCAAGGGGCTGGCCGACGAGCTGTACGACAAGAGCTATCTGATCGTTGATGGTATAGATGGCAAGGCGCACTACGTCGCGCTACCGCCGCGGTCGGAACTGGAGCAGTACCCGACCGGCGCGGTGGTGGAAGTGAAGGGGGCAGCCGACACGCGCGCGGCCGACCGGAACATCGCCGCGCTGGCGGCGGATGGCATTTACCGCACCGATCATCATTTGGCTGTCGCCCAGGGCCACGCCACGCCCGGTCGTGACCCGCGCGAAGTAGTGGCCGCGCACGTTCGCCGGCTGGAAGCCCTGCGCCGCGCCGATATCGTGGAGCGTATCGCCGATGGCGTCTGGCGCGTGCCCAACGACCTAGCCGAGCGTGGCCGCCAGTACGACGTCCAGCGCTTGGACGATGGTGTGGCAGTGGAGCTGAAATCGCACCTGCCCATCGAGCGGCAGGCCCGCGTGATCGGCGCGACCTGGCTGGATCAGCAATTGATCGGTGGCGGCAAGGGGCAGGGCGACCAGGGCTTTGGTGGCGAGGTCAAGAGCGCGCTGCAACAGCGCGCCGACTTCCTGACCGAACAAGGGCTGGCCGAGCGGTGCGGGCAGCGGATGATCCTGGCACGCGGCCTGTTGGCGACGCTACGCAATCGGGAACTGTCCAAGGCTGCGCAGGACATCGCCACCGGAACCGGCCTGGAGCATAGGCCGGTGGCCAACGGGCAGCGTGTAGCAGGCATATATCGGCGCAACGTCATGCTCGTCAGCGGGCGCTACGCCATGCTCGATGACGGTATAGGGTTCTCACTGGTGCCGTGGAAACCTGTGATCGAACGGCGACTGGGCCAGCAACTCGCCGCCACGGTACGCAGTGGAGGCGTGTCTTGGGAGATTGGACTCCAGCGTGGCCATTCCGTTTGACGACCTCAGCGATCCGAAACAGCCCCCTTGGCGAGGTTATCCATCGATATATCCGAGGGTCGGCAGGAGTTCATACACTGCGCGTAGCACTTGATACCGTGCAAGCCGACAGTCAGATCGGCCCGCATCTGGAAAGGCAAGGGCTGGGTATGGCTGGATTTTCGATGGGTGGTATTGCGGTCCTGCTGAGTGACGAGACGCGGTTCGATATCGATCACTTCATCCGGTTCTGCCGCTCGCATGACGCCGACGCTACGCGCGTGCCACAAGCCGAGGCTCCCGACCAAACGATGGCAGCCCGCGAGCAAGCGCTGAAGGCGTCGCAGATGGTGGCGCTGGCGAAACACGCCGCCGCCGCCGACTACGCGATACCCGGCCTCCGCGCGGTGTTCATGATGGCGCCGAGCGAGATCGAGGCGCTCGCCCCTACCAGCTTGCGCTCGCCGGGTACGCCGGTCAGCATGGTGCTTGGCGGTGCGGTCCGGTGGCGCCATCGGCTAGCAATAGCAAACTTGCCGCGACCTTGCTGCCTTATGCCACCCTGAAAACTACGACTCCCTGGCCGACTGCACCGCGCTGGCCAACAGCAGGAGTTGCTATGCATGCACTTTTATTTGCCAGCTGGGGGCAATCTGCAGCAGGTTCAGGGGCACAAATAGCTTGGTCGAATCTGCCGCACGGGAGTCTATTCAGAGGAGTAGCGCGACGAAAATGTCCAGAGCACTTGCAATATTTAGATATTTGTCTAAATATATAATCATGACGAACGAGCGATGCAATCGATGAAGCAGCAGGAAGTCTTCAAGGCCATGGCCGATCCGACCCGCCGGGCGATCCTCAAACGCCTGCAGAGCGGGGCGCTGAGCGCCGGCGAGATCGGCGAGGCGTTCGACATCACCCCGGCGTCGCTGTCGCACCACTTCAACGTGCTCAAGCAGGCCGACCTGGTGCGTACCGAGCGGCGCGGCCAGTACATCGTGTATTCCCTCAACAGCACCGTGTTTGAAGACCTGGCGCGGATGCTGATGGACCTGTTCCCGTCGAAGGGGAACGCTGGAGGCAAGAAATGAAATCCGTACGTACCTTGATCGTCTCGGCCGTTTTCGTGGCCATCGCCGTTGGCGCGACGATCTGGCTGTATCCCCGGTTGCCGGCGCAGGTGCCGGTCCACTGGGATATGAACGGGCAGGCGAACCGCTATGCGCCCAGGTTCTGGGGCGCGGCCATGTGGCCTCTGTTGATTTTCGGTCTGGCGGTACTGACGGTGGCGCTACCAGCGATTTCGCCGCGCCGTTTCGAGATCAAGCCCTTCGCCGGCCTTTACGGTGCGCTGATGCTGGTGATCCAGGGCGTGATGCTGGTGATCGGAATGACCGCACTGCTGGTCGGGGCCGGCTTCGCGTTGCCCTTGTCGACCATCGTGCCGCTTGCCGTCGGCGTGCTGTTGATGGTGCTGGGCAACTACATGGGTAAGTTGCGCAAAAACTTCTTCATCGGCATCCGCACGCCGTGGACGCTGGCCAGCGACGCGGTGTGGGAACGCACGCATCGCCTGGCCGGCTGGATATTCGTGCTGACTGGCATAGCGATGGTGATCGCCACGCTGGCTCACGCCATGCCGGGCTGGGGGTTGTTGGTGATCGTGGCCGTGCTGCTGATCCCGTATGTGTACTCGTTCTTCGTATATCGCGCCCTCGAAGGGCGTCACTGATCCGTCTTCAATCACATTCCGGACGTCCTGCAAGGAGATATCTGATGAAACTGCTTTCGTGTGCGCTGACTGCGCTGTCGGCGGCCCTGCTTCTCGCTGCGCCGCCCGTGCATGCAGGCGATGCCTCCGGCGACACCTGCATGGAGAACTCGGCGGCCTCGCTGGATGCGCTGGCGAGAGGCGACTATGCCGTCGCCGGCGCGCATTTCAATGCTGCGGTCGGCAAGCAGCTCGATGCCGCCAAGCTCAAGCAGGCATGGGCGCAGTTGCAGGCGAGTGCCGGCGCCTATAGCGGTCACGCCGCATCGGCACACCAGATGCTTCAGGGCGAGCCGGCGGTGGTCACGCCGATTACCTTCGCCAAGGTGCCGTTGGACTTGGTAACTGCCTGCGATGCGCAAGGCTCCATTGCTCACTACCGTTTTCTGCCGGCCTCGATGGTCAAACCGGTCAAACCAACGGAGGCACATGTCGAGGCCAACGGTGTTCGCGTGTCGCCGCTGAACATACCCACGCCGATAGGCCCTCTGCCCGGGGAACTCTTGGTGCCAGCGGGTCAGGGGTCCTTTCCGGCGGTGGTGCTGTTGGTCGGCTCCGGTCCACTCGACATGGACGAGACTATTGGTCCCAACAAGCCGTTTCGCGACATTGCGGATGGTCTCGCACGTGCCGGCATAGCCTCGCTGCGTTACGACAAGCGCACTCTGACTTACGGTGCCCGGATGGCCGGCGCGCCGTTCAGCATCGACGAAGAGGTTACCGATGACGCGCTGACGGCGGCGAAGTTGCTGGCGCGGCAGCCGTACATCAACGCACGGCGCGTGTTCGTGATCGGCCACAGCCTCGGTGCCATGATGGCACCGCGCCTCGGCCAACGTGATCCGCAACTAGCCGGCCTGGTGCTGCTGGCGGCACCGGCGCGCCGGATCTTCGACGTGATAGAGCAGCAGGTGCGCGACCAGTCAACCAAGGAGGGACTCTCCGCGGCGGCCATCGAACAGGACGTGCAGGTAGGCGTGAAGGAACGGAAGCTGTTGGCTGCAGTCGGTTCGGGGCAACCTGCGCCGCAGGGTACGTTCAAGGGCCTGTCTCAGGTCTATTGGCTGAGCTGGTCGCGGGTCGATCCGTTGGCTGAAGCGAAGGGTTTGTCGATGCCCATGCTGATTCTGCAGGGCGGCGGCGATTTCCAGATATCTCCCACGCTGGACTTTGCGCGCTGGAAGCAGGCGCTGGCGGGCCGGCCGCACACGGCGTTCCAACTGTATCCCGGCCTGAGCCACCTGTTCATGCCGGCGGGCAAGACTGGCACCGTGGCTGATTACCAGGCACCGGGACACGTCGACGCGCAGGTCATCGGTGACATCATTGCCTGGATCAAGACGCAGCCGCCCGCGCGTCATTGAGGGCGCTGGTTGATCCGCAGCAGACGGCGCGCCGTGAGGTCCGCAGCGAGAAAGGCGTGAAAACCAACAGCAGAAAACGATCTTCACCGACAAACCAGATCGGCCGCTTGCGGATCAGCTCGCTGACCACGATGCGATAGGTATGGCCCTTGCGGATCGAGATTTCGTCGATGCCGATCGCCCTGGGGCCGGGCCGGCCGGCACGTTTGAGCTGCTCGGCCATGTACTGCTTGTCCAGCGCCTTGACGGTCTGCCAGTCGAGCTTGAATTCCTTGGCGACATCGCTGATCGACGCCCCTCGACGCCCCTCGACGCCCCTCGACAGCGTTGTCCCACGTGCCAGGCAAACCGTTTCGTGTAGAACGGGTTGCCCGCCAGCCAGTCGATCCTCTCGGTCTTCAACGCCGGCGACTATTTTTGCGCTGCGCCCAGTATTTCTTGCGCATCGATCATCTGGATGCCAGGCAATTGGCCCAGGATTTTATCCAGCCACGGCTTGTGGGTGGCACCGACGATCACTAGTACCCGGGCACCGGGACGTTCGCGGAAGGTGGCCAGGATATTGGCCGCCATGCGCAGGTTGCGCGCTTCCCAGCCGGCCACGTACATGTGGCCGTAATATGGTGCCTTGCCATCGCGCAGCGCGCCGCCCATGTCGCTTTCTATGGCAGTCTGTTGTGTGGCGGGTTCGTTGAGGAAGCGGTACAGCGCCAGCGTGTCGTTCTGGGCGAGCAGTGAGTTCTGGTGATCCTCGATGGGCTGCATTTGCGGCTTGCCTGGAGCCCACGCGGCTCGGATTGCCGCTTCAAACGCCTTGTCCTGCGAGTCGGGAATCCGGATGTTGTCGCCTGTGTGGTCATCGATCGGGTACACGCGCTGTTCACCCAGCCGCACCGCCAGCGGTGCGGCGATCTGGTAATCCTCGTTCTTGAACGCAATGCGAGCGTTTAGCTTTTTCACCAGCGCATCGTCCAGGCCGTCGCCAGCGTACCGCTCCGGTTGCGGTAACTGCAGCCACTGAACCAGCGCCGAAGCCGGCTCGCCGCAGGCGAGGAAGAGCGAGGCAAGATGCCGGCGTTGCGCCGCCGTGGGTTGTGTAGGCCAGTCTTTCATGGCCTTGTCGACCGCGACTACGGCTGCTGGCACGTCGAGACCTGTTGCGGCTTTGGCAGCCTTGGTGTCGAAGCAGAAAGGCGAAACGTTTTCCGGGTTGTAGATCTTCGGGTACCGCGCCATCAGCGCGCAGCCTTCGCCGGAAATCCCCTCTATGGCGATGACGTCCGGCTTGAACGCAGCCAGCCGCTCCAACAACGGTTGCAGTGATTGAAGGTTGAACCCCTTCGGTGCGTTGGACAGATGCGCTGTGCCAAGCACCAGTATCCGCGTGGGCGGGCCGGCCATGCCCCGGTCGAGCTTTGCTAGATACACTTGCGCGTGTGCCGCTGTCGAGCAGGCGATCGCGATGATCATCCCAGCAGCCGTCGTTCTCAACTTCATGTGTTACTCCGATGCATTCGATTGAACCCGTCGAAGCAAGCCTCTCGGATCGCGCCGGTGGCGTCCTGTGCGGATGTCATCTCAAAGATCTGCGCCGTGCGGGACGACTATCGCGCCCGCAAGGGGTCGCTGACTCCGGTTCATTGCCGGTGTCAGCGCTGGGCCGCCGACCTGGCCGGCACATAGAAAACGCTCGCCCACGCCGATGTATCCGAGCTCACTTATTCAATCTTTGCCAATTGCGAATACAACGCGTGCCATCGACCCTCCTCGTGTACGAAGACATTCGACAACCGAACATGACCGGTTTTGGGGTCGGAGAACGAGAGGATCGAGATATGGCCATGGATGATCACAAATTCGTTCATCGGATGGGTCTTGAGCCACACATCGAAACCCTTCAATTTTTCCGGGCCGTGACCACGGTTTTTTGAGGCATGCGCCAGAAGTGTTTTTTTATCCCACACGCTGCCATCCGCGCGTATCGAGCGATAGCTGGGCAGCAGCAAAGAATCCAGCCATGCGGTATTGCCGCGCAATTCCGCCAACGACCAATGATCGTCTACGGCGATGACAGCTTGGGATGTCAACGCGGTTTCGTCCACGTGCTCACTTGTGTCAGGAGCATGCACAGGAACGCTCTCGGTGGCGACGGCGGCCTGAATCTTCGCCATTTCAGCCACATGAGCGTCACCCGCTATCACGACGACAGGTGCGCCGAATCCGATGATGCCCAGAATCACAATCCCAAGATGCTGGGAGAAGAAGTGCCTGCAGCTGTTCATTGGGAATTCCTCAGTCCGGCGTTTTGGTGAGAAGTTTCTTTTAGGACGAGAGGCACGGACCGCATCTTCGCCCATCGCGCCAGGATTTCTTCATCACCTGCATGTTCCACCTGCGTCGCGATAATCCAGCGATGTCCGAACGGGCAGATGAGCAAGCCATGCCTGTCGCCGATGAACATCAGATTCATCGGGATCACCGGGCGGGCACCCGCTGCCACCGCCCGTTCATACGCAGCATCCGCATCGGGGAAGAACAGCAGCAGCGTCGCAGTCCCGCCCAGTCGCGGGGGCAACAACCCTGCGGCCGGTATGGCGTCGTTGACCACCATGAGTGCGCCGCCGATACGCAGCGGGCCATAGACGATTCGTCCATCCGCATCCTCAAGACCCTGCAGGCGCTCAGCACCAAATGCGGCGACGTAAAAATCATGCGCGGCCCGCGCGTCCTCCACCGCGAGGTAGGGCGTAAGAGAGGTATGCCTAGCTCGCACGCAAGGCAAGTTCTCGGGTTTATGGTTGCGCGCGGGGGTCAGGGCGCGGACGCGGGTGCTCATGTCCGGTCTCCGTTGTTTCGATAGCCATAGGCCTGCCAGTTGGAGAGAACTTTCTTCTGGATCTCCGCGGGCCAGGAATGCGCGAAATCCGACGGCACGGGGCGCTCGCCGGGAGCGAAGCGGTCGGCGATCAGGCAGTTGTAGACGACCTTGGTCGCGTGGTAACTGAGCTGTTCGTGGCTGTCGAGATAGACCGGCAGGATGTTCTGCGGCTCGTTGGCGAAATGTACTTCGCCGTGTTCGGGGTGGGCGCGGCTGGCGAAAGCCCAGATGACCTGGCGCGGGTCGGCGATGTCGATGTCGTCCTCGATCAACAGCAGCTTCGGGATGCCGAAGGCGAGTTTGCCGGCGCCGAACACGGCTTCGCCGACGCGTTGCGCGAGATCCTTCGACGACAGCCCGGTGCGCTCGTGCCAGTCAGGCTTCACTGCGACCACCCACCAGTGGCAGGCGGATTCCAACACGCCCCAGCACGCCGCGACCGGCAGGTTCGCCTGTCGCAGTACGTGGATCATCTCCGCCGCATGCGGCATACCCCAGCCGGTGTGATCCTCCTCGACGGGTGCGCCGGCGACCGCGACGGGCAGGATCGCGTTGTTCCGGTAGGTCACCGCGCTCACATGCAGCACCGGCCGGGGCAGCCCGCTGCGCCGGTCGAGGTAGCCGGGGTACTCGCCCATAGGACCTTCTTTGTAATTGTCGGTGTGAGAAACGTGGCCTTCGATGACGATTTCGGCAGTGGCGGGCACGAGCAGGTCGACAGTTTCGGCGCGCACGACATCGAGCGGTTCACCGAAATACGCACCGAGGTAGTGCGACTCGTCCGCGCCTTCGGGCAGCGGCATGCCGCCGACGTAGGGAAGGGCGGGTTCGACGCCGAGCGCGACGGCGATCGGCATGGGCTCGCCACGTTTTTCCCACTGCGCCTTGATGATGCCGAGATGCTGCGGCGGCGGGATGAGGCAGGCGAGCCGGTTGCGGTCGACCAGCATCATGCGGTTGATCGACCAGTTGGTCCACGCGCCGTCCGGAGTCTTGGCGATGTTGAGTCCGTAGGTCTGGATGTAACGCCCGCCATCGCCGTCGTGGATCAGGGGCGTGGGGAAACGCAGCAGGTCGATCTCGTCCCCGCGCATGATGTTCTGCTTGCACGGGCCGGTGGGAAGCACACGCGGCGGGATCGGTTCGCGGGCGCGGGCGTCGGCCAGCGCGGTGACGATATCCGCGCCCTTCGCATCCGCCGGCAGGCCGAGCGCAAGCGCGATGCGCGCGTAGGTCATGTCGGGTATGGCGGAGAGTCCGCCCGGCGCGGCGAGCGCGCGAAAGCCGTCCCTGTCGCCGGTGATGTTGGTGAACAGCGGGGCAGGGGCGCGCAGTTCGTAGGAGCGGCGCGCGATCGCGCCGAGCTCGAGATTCCAGTCCACCTGTTTGGCGATGGGCTGGACGTCGCCGATCTTCTCAAGTTCTGCGATGAATTCACGCAAGCTGCGCAGGTGCTTCATGAAACCTCCGGTCGTGGACTGGCGGAAAATGCCGCATGGCTGGCGTCACTCGCATGCGCGGCTGTCGCCTCTGGTCGGTCAGGGGCGAGGCGCGCGTGACCTTCGGGCTTCGAAAGGACGGGGTCGCCCTGCCAGCGCGCGAGATCGGGGACCCTGACGCCCAGAAAATCCAGTGCGCGCGCTGCGGTGTGCGTGACGATGTCATCCACGCTCTGCGGGCGCAGATAAAAAGCCGGCAGCGGCGGCATGATCACGCCGCCCATTTCGGTCACCACAGTCATCGCACGCAGGTGGGCCAGGGTTAGCGGGGTTTCCCGTACCAGCAGAACCAGGCGACGGCGTTCTTTGAGCGTGACGTCCGCGGCGCGGGTCAGCAGGTTGTCTCCCGTGCCGTAGGCAATCGCGGACAGCGTATGCGCCGAGCAGGGTGCCACCAGCATCGCATCGACCTCGAACGATCCCGAGGCAATCGCGGCGCCGATGTTGTCGACGGCGTGGGTGAAGTCGGCAAGTGCACGCAATTGTTTGGCAGACAGATCGGTTTCGTAGGCACGCGTGCGATCGGCAGGACGGGTTACCACGAGATGGGTTTCCGCGCCTGCTGCGCGCGCCAGTTCCAGTGCCCGTACGCCCAAGGCGATGCCGGTGGCGCCGGAAATCCCTATGACCAGGCGAAATCGACGCGCCCCCGTCATCGACAGCATCCTGCGGACGACCACGAATGAATGGCGCAATCCGATGCGGCGAGCAAAAGGGCCGGCGGCGACAGGTTCAGTTCCTCCTGCATGATGTTGTCCTTCATGAAATTCGAAGCGGCCGCACGGAACGTGGCGCGGCCCGAGGTTCAGCGCTGCGTGCGATTCCAGGCATCGAGGTTGGCGGCAATGCACCGGAGCGCGTCGGCAACCTGGCGCCGCTGGGCCATGCCGATTCCTTCGAACACAGCCGCCTCGCCGCGGGCCATGTTCGGGACCAGCCGCGTGACGAGCTTGCGTCCCTTGGGGGTAATGCACAGTGAGATGCGGCGGCGATCGTCCACATCCTCAGTACGTGTCGCCAGCCCGCGTTCCACCAGTGCATCGGCCACACGCGTCATGTTGGCGCGGCCGAGGTGGTCGAAATGGCACAGCTCGCTGGGTGCAGCGCAGCCGCCCTTGCCCAGCAACAGCATCAGGGTGCGAAACTCGGTCTTGCCGATGCCAGCCTGCTTCCGAACCTCGCGGCCGAACGCCGCTTCCAGAGCCGGTGCGACCATCTGCAGCATCCGCAACAGCACAACGTCATCCACGAGAAAACCATCGACCCTGGACGCTGCGGAGCGAAAGGCGGAATCCATGGCTTCAATGGATTCGCACAGGGAAGGTTTTGCCAATTGACTCATAGGTTCCACGCTCTGTCGGCCAATACGACGGATGTTTCAACCTGACGATGCGGAACCGACCAGTACGTACCAAGGAGTCGATCTTTCTCGGCCAGGGACACCATCTTGAACCCGTTCTTTTGGTAAAACCCAATGGCCCAAGATGCGGCAGCCCATGTGCCCACCAGCATCGGCTTGCTGGTTAAAGACTGGACGTGGTGAAGGAGCCTGGTGCCAACGCCTTTGCCTTGTAACGTGGTAATCGTGTAGGCGTGACGGACCAGAGATACGTCCTTCTTGTCTTGTATGCCCATAACACCCAGCACACTATCGCCGTCGAACATTGCCCAGAACTCCACTCCGCTAGCTACTTCTCGGCGCAACTCATCACCGGACATATAGGGCTGATGCCACCGGTCAGCGGGTATCACGCCTCGATAGGCCTCGGCGGCGTCGTTGATGGTGGACAGGACGGCCTCAAAGTCGCGTTCTTCAGTCTTGCGGATCTGCACGCTTATCTCCTGTGGTGCGCGTGTATAGTTCGTCGATGAACTATATGCTAGCATACTGTGTATCGCAACCAACCATGGAGTCGAACCCGTGAACGTGCTCGTATGCGATGCATCGGGTGCAACCGGGCGTGAGATGGTCAGGCAAGCGCTTGGCCACGGCCACTCGGTTGGCGCATTCGTTCGCGCCCCCGACAAGTTAGAGATCAAGCAAGGCAACCTTGCTGTGATGATTGGCGACGTGACGGAGTGCGCGACGGTGGAGCGTGCCGTCAGGGACGCCGATGCTGTCGCGAGCGCCTTGGTTTCCGGCAATTCCCTGGGTTCGGCCCCGGCCTTGATCGACGGCGTCCTGGACATCGTTCGAGCCATGGATCACGCAGGGGTACGCCGGCTCGTTTACTTGTCGATACGCGGGGTCGGTGGCCGCGGTATGTAGCTGGCTTCGAGGACAGGTACGTCGTGCTGTCACATGTTTGCTGCGGTTAAACGATTTGCTTTCACAGGAGAAATGCTTATATGACGACCTTCTTCACCCACCGCATTCATGCATATCGCTGGCTGGCCTTGGTCCTGTCCATCTTCCTGCCCGGCGTCGCATGCGCACAGGCTGTCACTGGCGTCGGTTTCCAAGCGATCACGATACAAGACCCCGTCAATGGCGGCACCATGCCCGGTTACGTTTTTTATCCGTCGGCAAAGACGAGCACGGTCACTTGGCACGGTCCCTATGAACTCCATGCCACCGCCGATGCGCCGCCCATTCCCGGCGCCAAGCCGCTGGTGGTGATTTCGCACGGCCACGGTGGATCCGACCTCGGCCACCACGATCTGGCGGTTTATCTTGCCAGCCACGGTATCGTCGTTGCGACCGTGCAACACCCGAAAGACAACTTCATTGACGACAGCGGCGACGGCCATCCCGAAGTGATGATCGGGCGGCCGATCCAAGTCAAGGCCACGATCAGCATGCTGCTCGACAATCGCCATTGGAGGACATTGATCGATCCGCAACGGATTGGCGTAGCGGGATTTTCGAATGGCGGCTACACCAGCCTCCTGGTGGTGGGGGCCGTACCGCAATTCACGCGCTTCATCAGTTACTGCGAGGCGCACCCAACCGACCCCAATATCTGCGGCCACGTGAAGCAACTCGTGGCCCAGCTTGCGAAGCACGGGCTGACGACAAGACAAATGTTTACCGCCATGCAGGATGAACTCCAGCGTTGGGGCAACACGGACGATCCGCGCGTCAGAGCGGCCTTTGTGATGGCCCCACTCAGCCTGGTTTTTGACAAAGCCGGGATTGCATCGATCAACCGCCCGGTGTTCCTGTACTACGGGCAGGACGATGAAGTGTTGCAGCCCAAGTACAACGTGCTGCACATCGCACCGCTGATCAAGACACTGGACGACATCAAAATGATCCCCAAGGCTGGGCACTACGTTTTTCTGGCGCCGTGTTCACCGCAGCTGCTCAGGCAAGCACCGGACATTTGCCGCGATCCGGCGGGTGTTGACCGCGCCAGGGCACATGCGCGGATCAACGCCGACGCACTGGCTTTCTTTCGCAAGACATTGGTTTCGCCGTCCCGCTGATCGCGAACACATGGGTTATTGGCATGGCAGGGAGTGGTTGTTTGCGCAGCGTTGAGCTCAAGCTGATCGCTCAACGTTTTGGCTCAGGTGAACATGGGGCGCATGCAAATGGTTTTTGCTTCTCAATCAACTATGGAGTCGATTCCGTGAACGTGCTCGTATTTGGTGCATCGGGTGCGACCGGGCGTGAGGTGGTCAAGCAGGCGCTGGACCACGGCCACTCGGTTCGCGCATTCGTTCGTGATCCCGACAAGCTTGAGATCAAGCACGCCAAACTTGCGCTGATCGCTGGCGACGTGACGGAGTATGCCTCGGTGGAGCGTGCCGTCAGTGGTACCGATGCCGTCGCGAGTGCATTGGGTTCCGGCAATTCCTTGGGTTCGGACCAGGCCTTGATCGATGGCGTCCAGAACATCGTCCGAGCCATGGAGCATGCAGGCGTGCGCCGGTTCGTCTACCTGTCGATGCTCGGGGTCGGTGGCAGCGGCAGACAATTGGGCTTCTTGGACAGGTACATCGTGTTGCCGCTCCTGTTGCGCAACGTGATGAAAGATCACGCGAGAAAGGAAGCGCTCATCCAGCAAAGCACATTGGACTGGGTGATCGTGCGACCCCCGCGATTGACGAACGGGCCGTACACAGGGAGATATCGAAGCGGCGAGGATGTCCGGGAGAAAACGCTTCTGGCGTCCATCTCACGTGCCGACGTGGCGGATTTCATGGTGAAGCAGTTTACGAACGAGCGATATGTGCATGGAACACCGGCGGTGTTGGGCTGATCGATGATCAGCGGTCAACGGCGCCGCCGACC
>DATMTG010000056.1:0-15438 GCA_035565075.1 Stenotrophobium sp. | reverse complement strand
AGCGGGTGGCGTCTGCGCAGGCCAACTGGCGAGTCTCGTGGCCGGGCGCGACAATAGCGGCCCTTTTGAGTAATCCCCAGTGACGACAAACCGTGTAGGCCAAGTGAGATGGAGCGCGTAAGGCGCCGCTGGTGGACCTGGAGCGTCTCGGTGCTGGCCGTGCTGGTGATCCTGGCGGCCGCCATCAGCGGACTGTTCCAGCTGGCGGTGCTCGAACTGCCCAGCTACCGCGACCGGCTTTCCGACTGGGTCACGCAGGTCGCCGGCCGGCCGGTGGACATCGATGGCGTCAACCTGGTCTGGAGCGGCATCCATCCGCGGCTCGACCTCGAGGGCATCACGCTCTATGCCGAAAACGGCGAAGACGAAGTCCTGTCCGCCGACCGGCTGTCGCTGGGGTTCGGCCTGCTACGGCTGGCGACCGGCGACCTGATGCCGGATTCGATCGAGCTGTCCGGCCTGAGTCTCGCGGTCAATGTCGATGCGCAGGGCCACGTCGACATCACCGGGCTCGATGCCTCGCCGGAGGCCAAGCCCGATTACGCGCAGTGGCTCAAACAGATCGAGCATTTCCATCGCGTGCGCCTGCTCGACAGCGACGTGCAGGTCACCGCGCCGCAACTGCCGGACTCGCCGCTGTCGCTGCACCTGGCGCAGGCGGATTTCGTGCGCACGCTGCGCGGCCTGCGCGCGCAGGCGCATTTCGATCTGCCGCCCAACTACGGCAAGTCGCTGGCGCTGGACGCCGATCTCGACGGCGACCTGGTCCGGCCCGCAAGCTGGAGCGGCAAGGTCAAGGTGCAGGTCGACCAGCCGCAGCCGCAGCCGTGGCTGCGCCGCTGGCTGCAGGCCGGCACGCGCGTCGGCATCGGTCCGTCGCTGCTCGAGATCGACGGCCGGCTGCAGGCCGGAAAATTCACCGCGGTGGACGCGCATCTGCAATCCGGTCCGATGCTGGCCGCCCGCGCCGGCCACACCACTACGTTGCACAGCCTGGAATTCCTCGCGCACGCCGCGCCGTCCGCCGCCGGCGGCTGGCAGGTGGATGTCGCGCGTCTGGTGATCGACGGCAGCGCGCAGCTGCACGGCAGCTTTCAATATGTGCCTGCCGCCGACGGCAGTGGCTTCGATCTCGGCGTCGAGGCCGACCAGGTCCGGCTCGACCGCATCGCGCCGTGGCTGTCGCATTTCCGCAGCAAGCCCCTGCTGCTGGCCGCGCAGGCCAGCGGCGACATCGATGGTCTGGTGCTACGCCTGCACGATGGCGGCGACACGCTGCAATACCAGCTGCGCGCGGTGCTGAAAAATTTCGGCTACGCCGCGGGGGATGGCCCGGCCGGTGTCGCCGGCATCGACGGTGAACTGTCGGCCGACGAGGACGGCGGCCGGCTGCATCTGGCCGGCGGCGGGGTCACGCTCGAGTTGCCGCAGGCGATGCGGGGTCCGGTGCCGTTCGATGCGCTGACCGGCGAGCTGCAGTGGCATCGGCAGAGCGGGGGCTGGCAGCTGTCGATGCCGCAATTCACCTGGCAGCTGACCGGCACGCAGGGGCAGGGCGTGATGTCGCTGCTGCTGCCCTCGGCGGAGGGGCAGTCGCCGGACCTCGATCTGACCGCCAGCTTCGACGCGACCGACGTCAACCGCCTCAAGGCCTTCATCCCCACGCACTGGCATCCGCACCTGCACGACTGGCTGGTCGACGGCATCCTTGGCGGCCGCGTCGCCAACGGTGTGCTGCGCATCCACGGCCCACTGGCCGATTTCCCGTACGAGAAAAATCCGGACGGCAAATGGAAGCTGGATTTCGATGCCAACGCGATCAAGCTGCGCTATCACCCGGACTGGCCGGAAGTCGACGGCATCGACGCGCACCTGACCTTCACCGGCAACCGCCTGGATATCAGCGCCGACAGCGGCAGCGTCAAGGGGCTGCAACTGGTCAAGGCCCAGGCGCGCTTCGCCGATTTCGGCGATGCGCAGCTGCAGGTGGACGCGACGGTCGGCGGCGAACTGCCGCGGTTCTACGATTTCCTGCGCGCGTCGCCGCTGAAGACGACGCTGGCCGGCCTGGTCGATCACACCAGCGCCAGTGGCGCGGCCAGGGTCCAGGTGCATCTCGATATCCCGCTCAAAGCCGCTGAGCAGACCGAGGTCAATGGCGATGTCGCGCTCGACGGCGCGCAGCTGCGCTACAAGGGCCTGAGCCAGCCGATCCGCGACATCAGCGGCAACATCGAATTCAGCCGGCATGGCGTGACCTCGACGCCGCTCCACGCCAGGTTCGAGGACCTCGATCTGGATGTGCGCGTCGTGCCGCGAGAAGGCACCGAGGGCGTGGTCAGCGCTGGCTTCGATTATGGCCTGAAGGCCGATGGCAGC
The DNA here is from genome assembly GCA_035565075.1 of Stenotrophobium sp. Taxonomy (GTDB): domain Bacteria; phylum Pseudomonadota; class Gammaproteobacteria; order Nevskiales; family Nevskiaceae; genus Stenotrophobium. The sequence goes on along the minus strand of DATMTG010000056.1, from coordinate 13,059 downwards.
GGCGCCAGCGGTTTCGTGCCGGAGCTGTTGCGAAAGTCGCTCAGTGGTCACGCGCACTGGACCGCGGAATTGCCGCTTGCCGACGACACCGGCCTGACGCTGCGCACCGACATGAAAGGCATCGCCGTGGCGCTGCCCGAGCCGCTGGGAAAAGCCGCTGAACAGGCGGTGCCGCTGAGCATCGTGATCGACGCCGGCGATGGCGACACGACGCGCGTGCGGGTCCGCTACCAGGATCGGCTGAGCGCGGATCTGGCGCTGGCGCCGGCCACGGCCGGCGATGCCGCCGCCGCCGCCACGGTGACGGGCGTCAACCTGCAACTCGGCAAGGGCCCGGCACCGGCGGCGACCCGCGGCATCTACGTCGGCGGCACCGCCGACGACCTCGACCTCGGCGCGTGGCACGCCGCGCTCGGCACGATCGGCAAGAGCAGCCTGGCCCTGCAGAAAATCGACCTGCACGCCGGCCACCTGCACCTGCTGGGGCAGACCGTGTCCGACGTGCACCTGGTTTCCACGCCTGCGGACCAGGGTTCGAGCACGCTGCTCGATGGTGCCGGCGCAGAAGGCGAGGTGGACTGGGATGCGTCGGCGGGCGGCCGGCTGACGGCGCGGCTCAAGCATCTGCGGCTGGATGCGCAACCGCCGCCGACCGATGAAGCGGCGGCGGGCCCCGGCGCCGCCGAGGCGCCCGCGCGCGATCCGGCGCAGCTGCCGCAGCTCGACATCAAGGTCGATCAACTGGACGCCGGCAGCGCCGATCTCGGCAAGGCCACGCTGTTGACGCAACGCATCGCCGGCGGGCAGTCACTGGCGCAGTGCGAACTCGCGGGCGGCAAGACCACGCTCGGCGCCAGCGGCCAGTGGACGCGACTGAACGGCCAGTCCGGCGCCGCGCTCAAGTTCGACCTCGACAGCCATGACATCGCCGCGGTGCTCAAGGCGTTTGGCTACGCGCCCAACCTCGACGCCAAGGACAGCCATTTCACCGGCGACCTGAAGTGGCCCGCGCGCGCCGCCGGCCTGAAGTGGGAGCTGGCGCAGGGGCCGATCACCATCGACGTCAAGACCGGCAAACTCAGTGCGGTCGAATCCGGCGCCGGCCGCGTGCTGGGCCTGCTGAATTTCTATGCTTTGCCGCGCCGCCTGACGCTGGATTTCCGCGATGTCACCGGCTCGGGCCTGGCGTTCGACCACATCGGCGGCAGTTTCGACCTCGCCGACGGCGTCGCCAGGACCGGCAACCTCGACATCGACGGCCCGTCACTGCGCATGGAAGTGCGCGGCCGGGTCGGGCTGCTGGCGCGCGACCTCGACCAGACCGTGAAGGTCTATCCGAGCGTGTCGTCCGGCGTCACGCTGGGTGCCGCGCTGCTCGGCGGCCCGGCGGTCGGCGCGCTGGTGCTGATCGCGCAGCAGGTGTTGAAGCAGCCGCTGGAAAAGCTCACCGAGCTCGATTACCACGTCACCGGTCCCTGGGACAATCCGAAAATCCAGTGAGTCAGTCCGGCGCGGCCGTGCCCAGCAGGTGGCCCTGCACCGTCAGCCCGTACATCGAATCCGGGGTGTCGTGAAACGCCTTGCGCGTCGCGGCCACCGAGCGCGTGTAGCGCGGGTCCTGCGGCCGCTCGTGGCTGTCCACGAACAGGGCTACGTCCCAGGCCTGCTGGTCGCTGAGGCTGCCGCCTTGCCCCAGCGGCATGTTGGCCTTGATGAAGCCGGCGGCGGTGTGGACCCGCGTCATGCCCGCGCCCCAGTTGAACGAGTCCGCCCCCCATAGCGCCGGGAACACGGCCTTGCCGCCCGCGATCCGGCCCGCGCCGTTGCCGCCGTGGCAGCCGGCGCAGCGTTCGGTGTAAACCTGCGCGCCGCGTTCAAAGTCGGGCGGCAGCGCCGGTTGTGCCAGCCTGGGAAATCCCTGCCCGGGCAGACGCTCGCCGATCGGTGCGCCCTTGGCCAGCCAGAAGGCGTAGGCCTCCAGCCCGACCAGCACCGGATCGCCTGCGGGCGGCGCCTTGCCGTTCATGCTGAACTGGAAGCAGCCCTGCAGGCGCTCGGCAAACGTGTTGACGTGGCCGTTTTTCTGCCGGTACGCCGGATACAGCCCGAACGCCGCCCACATCGGCGCGGCACCGGCCTTGCGCCCGGCATCGAGATGGCAGTTGCTGCAGCTCAGGTGGTTGCCGACGTACTGCCGCGCGTATTGACGCGTGTCGGTGAAGACTTCTTCACCGAACCGCACGCTTTCGCCGAAGCCGTCGGCCGGCAGGTCGGCCAGCCAGTGCGCGCGGAATCGCCACGGCGTGCCGGCGCCCGGCGACGCGTCCGCCGTGGCCTGCGATGCCACAGCGGGCGACGACGGGGCCTGCCCGGCGCGCATCATGACGTGCACGAACAGGCCCAGCAGCGCCAGGCACGACAACGCGGCCAGTGTCACCACCGCCGCGGCAATGCGCGAGGCCGTCATTGCCGCCGGCTCACAGCGGCAGCAGGACGTAGCCCTGCGCTTCCAGCGTGCTGATGGTGGTCAGCGCGGACAGCGCCAGCGTCACCTGCGATGAAATCCAGTCGTAGCGGAAATGGTGTTCCGCAATGGCCTGGCCGCAGACCGCGACATCGACACCCGCCGCGCGCAGTTTCCCGATCACCTCCAGGTCGGGGTTGCCGACGCCGAACTGCTGCCTGTAGTGCGCATCGTCCAGCGCGGCGCGGGTGGCGGCGCCAGCCATCACGGCGACGAATTTCAGATGATCGAGCGGCACGCCCGCCGAGGCATAGAGGTTCACCGTGCGGGCGACGCGCTCCAGCGACGGGCTGACCTCGTCGGGTTTGCCGCCGGCCTTGGTGACCGCGAACACGATCCGGTAGATCTGGTTCGCTTGCGGCTGGTACGCCGCATGCGGCAGCGGGTGCATCCTGCCGGCACCGGCAATGGCCGGCGTCTGCCAGAAGCCTGCCGGCGTGTCGTTGGTGGATGCGGGTGCGGGTGCAGCCCGTGCAGCGGTGCCCGCTACGGACAGCAAAAACATCAGGATGATCGTGCCGACGTGCTTCATGTGCGCATCCTCCGGTCGGGCTGAAAAGCCGCGGTGAGATGCCGATACAATAAACGTCAATCGCCGGCTTGCAACAGGCCGGTCGCCGACGGGCATTGAAAGCGCCGGCCGCTGGCCCGATATCAGGAGCATCATGGTGAAAATCGCTGCAATCCAGATGCACTCGGCGGAGGATGTCGCCGCCAACCTGCGTGCGGCCGGGCGGCTGCTGGCGCAGGCCGCGCAGGCCGGTGCGACGCTGGCGCTGCTGCCGGAGAATTTCGCCTACATGGGCGCGCACGAAACCGGCAAGCTGGCGCATGCCGAGCCCGAAGGCGAGGGCCCGATCCAGGCGTTTCTCGCGCAGACCGCGCGGCAGCTGTCGCTGTGGATCGCCGGCGGCACCGTGCCGCTGGCGGTACCGGGCGATCCGCGGAAGGTCTACGCCGCCAATCTGGTCTACGACGCGCAAGGTGTGCGCCGTGCGCGTTACGACAAGATCCACCTGTTCGATGTCGAGATCGCGCGCGAGGGTGCCAGCGAGCGCTACCGCGAGTCCAACACCTTCGCCTCCGGCGAGCCGAGCGCCGTCGCCGTCGACACGCCGGCCGGCCGGCTCGGCCTGAGCGTCTGCTACGACCTGCGTTTTCCCGAACTGTACCGGGCGCTGGTGGCCGATGGCGCGCAGCTGTTGTCGGTGCCCTCGGCCTTCACCGAGAAAACCGGCGCCGCGCACTGGCAGCCGCTGCTGCGCGCGCGCGCGATCGAGAACCAGTGTTACGTCATCGCCGCCGGCCAGAGCGGCACGCATCCCGGCGGTCGCCGCACCTGGGGACATTCGATGATCGTCGATCCCTGGGGCGAAATCCTGGCCGAGCGGCAGGCAGAAGGCGAAGGCCTGGTGCTGGCCGCGATAGACTGTGAGCAGCAAGCGCGCATCCGCGCCTCATTTCCCAGCCTCAACCACCGAAGACTCTGATGTCCGATGCCCTGACCCTCGTAAGCAACGCACTGCTGGCGCCCGCCGAACTGGACGAGCGCAGCCTGCAACGCATCCTGTCCGGGCTGATGAAGCCGGGTGTGGACGCCGCCGACCTGTATTTCCAGCACGCGCTGACCGAGAGCTGGTCGCTGGAGGACGGCATCATCAAGTCCGGCAGCCACCACGTCGAGCAGGGCGTCGGCGTGCGCGCCTGCTCCGGCGAGAAGCAGGGGCTGGCCTATTCCGACGAGATCCGGTTCAAGGCGCTGACCGATGCCGCCAGCGCCGCCGGCGCGATCGTGCGGCAGGGCGGACAGTCGCAGGCCCTGGCGCTGTCGGCGAACGCGCCGGCCGCACTGTACGCGGCGGCGAATCCGCTGGAGAGCTACACCACTGCGCAGAAACTCGACCTGCTGCGCCGCGCCGACAGCGTCGCCCGCGCCGCCGATCCGCGCGTGATCCAGGTCATGGCCGCGCTCACCGCCAATCATGAGATGGTGCTGGTGGCGGCGGCCGACGGCACCCTGTCCGCCGACGTGCGGCCGCTGGTGCGCATGGATGTGAGCGTGATCGTCGAACAGAACGGCCGCCGCGAATCGGCCCATGTCGGCGGCGGCGGCCGCGGCCCGCTGGCGCAGTTCTTCGGCGACGGCCAGCCGGAGGATTTTGCCCGCGAGGCGGTGCGCCAGGCGCTGGTGGCGCTGGAGGCCGTTGCCGCGCCGGCCGGCAGCATGACCGTGGTGCTCGGCCCCGGCTGGCCCGGCGTGCTGTTGCACGAGGCGATCGGCCACGGGCTGGAAGGCGACTTCAACCGCAAGGGGACTTCCGCATTCTCCGGCCGCATCGGCCAGAAGGTGGCATCGGATCTCTGCACCATCGTCGACGACGGCACGCTGGCCAACCGCCGCGGCTCGCTCAGCGTCGACGATGAAGGCACGCCCGCGCAATGCACCACGCTGATCGAGAACGGCATCCTGCGCGGCTACATGCAGGACAAGCTCAACGCGCGGCTGATGGGCGCCTCGGCCACCGGCAACGGCCGCCGCGAATCCTATGCGCACCTGACCATGCCGCGCATGACCAACACCTACATGCTCGCCGGCCCGCACGATCCGGCGGAAATCATCCGCTCGGTGAAGAAGGGCATCTACGCCGTCAACTTCGCCGGCGGCCAGGTCGACATCACCTCCGGCAATTTCGTGTTCTCGGCCAACGAGGCCTACCTGATCGAAGACGGCAAGGTCACGCGCCCGGTCAAAGGCGCGACGCTGGTCGGCAACGGCCCGGAAGTCCTGACCCGCGTCAGCATGGTCGGCAACGACCTCAGGCTCGACTCCGGCGTCGGCGTCTGCGGCAAGGAAGGGCAGAGCGTGCCGGTCGGCGTCGGACAGCCGACGCTGCGGGTAGATGGGTTGACGGTGGGTGGGACGCAGGGGTGATGTCTGGAGTGCGCGAGGCTTTTTGTAGGCGGGGTTGAAGCGCAGCGAACCCCAGCGGCATGCCAGCGTAGTCAGATCATGGTTTTCCGGGATTCGCTGCGCTCCAACCCAGCCTGCGGACTGGAATAACCTGACAGAAGGAGTTCCTAAAGTGTTTACCGAAAATCGCAAGGCACTTGCACAGTTCGCCGCTGAAAAGCCGACGATGGAAGTTGGTACGCTACCCCGTCAGACGATTGAATTGCCTTGTGGTCGTGTGAGCTATCTGCGCCACGGCAAGGGCCGGCCGCTGCTGCTGGTGCATGGGATCCCAACGTCGTGCCGTCTGTGGGAGCCTCTGCTCGGCGCCTTGGGCGAGAATTACGATTGCATCGTGCCCGACCTGCTCGGTCTTGGGCGTTCACAACCGAATGCCGATTCGGATTTAAGCAGCCCCGGTCAGGCGGCGATGCTGGAACAGTTATTGGATGCGCTCGGTCTTGATCAGGTTTTTGCCGTATTTCACGATCAGGGTGGATCGCACGGACAGCAGTTCCTTAAACGCTACGGCGAGCGCGTCAAGGCGGTGATTCTCACGGACGTCGTCTGTTACGACAACTGGGTGGTGCCGATGATTGCGCTGACAATGCGGCTCGGACGCATGCATCTGCTGCCCCTATTGGCGAAGCTGCATCTGCTGCAGCTTTTGCTGGACCTGCATAGCCTGCCGCTGACGATTGTGCGCGGACAGTTTCCGCGGGCGTTGCGCGACGACTGGTACTGGGCGTTCAGCCAGGGCGGCGAGCCGCTGGCGGACTGGATTCGCTACACACTGGCGCAATCCAACCGGTGGACGCTCGATGCGGTACCTGCCTTGCAGTCGTGGACCAAACCGGCGCGCGTGGTGTGGGCCGCGCATGACCAATACCTGCCAGTATCCTGGGGCGCGAAGTTGGCGCGTGAGATTCCCGGCGCGGATGACAATCCGGTTCTGCTGCCCTTTGCGGGTCATTTCTGGCAGGCGGAGGTGCCGCAGACTGGCGCAAAAGCTTTCCGTGATTTCTTTGATGCGCTGCCCTGATCGCTGCTGATGAAAAAGGCGATGTCCCGCATGACATCGTGCCGTTTGTGCAGCGCATTCCGTCACCGCTTGCCGAAAGCCACGGCAGACGTAAGATGGCGGCATGAGAAAGCGCCCACCCGGCAAGCTGCGCATCATCGGCGGCGAACATCGCAGCCGCATCGTCGAGTTCGACGGTGACAGCGGCGTGCGGCCGACGCCGGATCGCGTGCGGCAGACCGTGTTTGACTGGCTGGCGCCGGTGATCGACGGTGCGCGCGTGCTGGACCTGTTCGCCGGCAGCGGTGCGATGGGGCTGGAGGCGCTGTCGCGCGGCGCGGCGCACGTCACGTTTGTCGAGACCGGCGCACAGCAGAACCTGATGATCAAGGCCGCCTTGCTGGGGCTGAAAGTGCCGCACAGCCGCTTCGACGTGACGGTGATGGATGCGCTGTATTACCTGACGCAGACCTGGCACCGCTACGGCGTGGTGTTTCTCGATCCGCCGTTCGGCACGCCGCTGTTGCAGCAGGCGCTGGTGGAATTGCCGAAGATCCTGACGCCCTACAATCGCGTCTACCTGGAATGGCCCGAGGGCCGCAAGCCGGAACTGCCGGAGCGATTCGAGTGGTTGCGCGAGAAGCAGGCCGGGCAGGTGTGCTACGGCCTGGCGAGCTGTCACCTGGAGAAATCATGATCGTCACCGCCGCCTATTCAGGCACCTTCGACCCGATCACGCTCGGCCATTCCGACATCATCCAGCGCGCGGCACGGATGTTTCCGCGGCTGATCGTTGCGGTCGGACTCAACATCGCCAAGAACCCGCGATTCAGCATCGACGAGCGCGTGGCACTGATCCGCGAGGTGGTACGCGACCTGCCCAATGTCGAGGTCAAGGCCTTCACCGGACTGATCGCCGAGTTCGCGCGCGAGAACCGGGTGACGGTGCTGGTGCGCGGCGTGCGCACGGTCGGCGACGTCGATTACGAAAAGCAGATGGCGGTGATGAACCGCGATCTGTATCCGCAACTGGATACGGTGATGCTGGCGCCGTCGCCGTTGTATGCGCACCTGTCGTCCTCGCTGGTGCGCGAACTGGCGGGCCTGGGCGCGCCGGTCGAGAAGCTGGTGCCGCCAGCGGTGATGCCGCTGCTGCTGGAACGCTTCGGCCACCAGGCGAAATGATCACACGCGGAGTCCGGCACGGTGCCGGAGCGCGGAACCCATGGCCCTGAAAATCACCGAACTGTGCATCAACTGCGACGTCTGCGAGCCGGTATGCCCGAACATGGCGATCACGCAGGGCGTCGAGATCTATGAAATCGACCCGGCGCTGTGCACCGAATGCGTCGGCCATTTCGACACGCCGCAATGTCGCGACATCTGTCCGGTGGACTGCATTCCCAACGATCCGGCGCATGTCGAGAGCCACCAGCAGTTGATGGAAAAATACCGCCGCATCGTGGGGGAACAATGATGAAAAAAATGCTCGTGCTATTGGTGCTGCTGTGTTGCAGCGGACTGGCGACCGCCGGCGGGAAAATCCCCGGCTACGCGGTGGCCAGCGCCACGCCCGAGGCCACGGCGGCGGGACTGGAGATCCTCGCCGCCGGCGGCAACGCCTTCGATGCCGCCGTCGCGGTCAGCGCGGCGCTGGCGGTGACCGAGTCCACTGGCTCCGGACTGGGTGGCGGCGGCTTCTGGCTGCTGCATCGCGGCAGCGATGGCTTCGAGACGTTCGTCGATGGTCGCGAGATGGCGCCGCAGGCCGCCAGCGCCAAGATGTACCAGGACGCTAACGGCAGAGCGGTGAAAAACCTGTCGCTCAACGGCCCGCTGGCCGCAGGCATTCCGGGCGAGCCGGCGGCGCTGGACTGGATCGCCAGGCGCTACGGCAAGCTGACGCTGGCGCAGGATCTCGCGCCGGCGATCAAGCTGGCGTTCGACGGTTTCGTCATCAGCCCGAAACTGGCGCGTGCGCTGACCGAACAACAAGGCCGACTGTCATCGTCGGCGCAGTCGGTGCTGTACCGCGACGGCAGGATTCCCGTGGCCGGCGAAGTCTTGCGCCAGCCGGAACTGGCGGCGACGTTGCAGCGACTGGCCGACCAGGGCCGTGCCGGCTTCTACCAGGGACCGACCGCCGATGCGCTGGTGGCCGGTGTGCGTGCGGCCGGCGGCATCTGGACGGCGGAAGACCTGCGCCGCTACGAAGTGGTCGAGCGCAAGCCACTGGTCAGCTGGTTCCGCGACAACCGCATCATCAGCGCGCCGCTGCCCTCGGCCGGCGGCATCACGCTGGCGGAGACGTTCCACCAGCTTGAGATCCTCGGCTACGGCGGCGGCAGTGGCGCCATCCCGGTGCACCAGGTGGTCGAGGCCTGGCGCCGCGCCTACCGCGATCGCGCGGCCTACCTGGGCGATTCCGATTTCGTCGAGGTGCCGGTCGAGCGCCTGCTGTCGCGCGCCTATGCCGAAAAGCTGGTGGCCGGCATGCAGCTCGAACACGCCACGCCCAGCAGCGCGCTGCCGCAGGCGGCGGCCGTCAGTGAAGGCCCGCACACCACCCACTTCTCGATTCTCGACGCGCAGGGCAACCGCGTCGCCGCAACCATGTCGGTGAACCTGCCGTTCGGTTCCGGCTACATGGCGCCGGGCACCGGCGTGCTGCTCAACGACGAGATGGACGATTTCGCCGCGTCGGTCACCGCCAGCAATGCCTACGGGCTAATCGGCTCGCGCGCCAATCTCGTCGCGCCGGGCAAGCGGCCGCTGTCGTCGATGTCGCCGACGTTCGTCGAGGGGCCACACGGCCTGCTGCTGATCGGCACGCCCGGCGGCAGCCGCATCATCACCATGGTCGCGCTCGGCATCCTCGGCTGGAGCGAGGGCCTGAGCGCGCAACAGATCGTCGACCTGCCGCGCTACCACCACCAGTACCTGCCCGACCGCATCCAGTTCGAGCCCGGCGCTTTCGGCGATGGCGAGCGGGCCGCGCTGGAGAAAATGGGCTACGCGCTGGAGCCGCTGACGCACACCTACGGCAACATGCAGGTGGTGACCTGGGATCCCCGCGGCGGCCAGTTGCAGGCGGCGTCCGATCCGCGTGCCGAAGGTCGCGCATCGGTGGTGCTGACCGCAGTGACAGCTACAAAATAAATTGCTCCCCTGCGCGAGCTTGCAATGGCAGATATTTTTGACAGCCTGAGATTGGGCGGCCCGGCGATGCTGGTCCTGCTGCTGCTGTCGGTGGCGGCGCTGACGCTGATCATCGTCAAGTTCTGGGAATTCTGGGAACTGCGCATCTGGCAACGCGATTTTGTCGCCCGCGCCCTCGCCAGCTGGCACGCCGGCAATGCCGACCAGGCGCTGTCGCAATTGCAGGCGCAGGCGACGCCGCTGTCGCGCGTGATGGCCGCAGCGATCCGCGGTTGCAGCAACAAGGCACTGGCGGATGCGCAGGTGCGCGAGCAGGTGACACAGCTCGCGTCCGAGGAACTCGAGTCGGCGCGCCGCCTGCTGCGGCCGCTGGAAGTGATCGCCAATCTCGCGCCGCTGCTCGGCCTGCTCGGCACCGTGCTCGGCATGATTCAAGTATTCCAACGACTGCAGGCGGCGGGCAACCAGGTCAATCCCGCGATTCTGTCCGGCGGCCTGTGGGAGGCGCTGCTGACGACGGCGGCGGGGCTGTCGGTGGCGATCCTCGCGCTGGCCGGCTTCCACACGCTCGACCGCGCGGTCGAGCGGCTGCACCAGGACATGGAATCGGCGTTGACGCGCCTGTTCACCACGCCGTTCTGAGGATGCGCATCCCCGCGCCGCCGCGGCGCCGTGCCAACACGCTGATCATCACCTCGCTGGTCGATGTGATGTTCGTGCTGCTGTTCTTCTTCATGCTCACCGCCAGCCGTCTCGACTGGGGCGCGCTGCCGGTGCGGATCGGCCGCGGCGGCACGGCCGCTGCAAACGCGCAACCGGTGCTGCGGCTGCAACTGATGCCCGGTGGACACCTCTGGCTCGAGCGTCGGGAAGTGCCCGCAGCCGGGCTGGTCGCGGCGATCCGCGGCGTCGCGCGGGCGCAGGTCGTGGTGCAGCCGGCGCACGGCGTGCCGCTGCAGGACCTGGTCGATGTCGTCGACCGTCTCAGGGCGGCAGACATCGCCGTCAGCCTTGGCGCGGCGCCGGGCGCACAGTGAAGCTGCCGCGTCCGGCACGCCCTGCGAACATCGGCCTCGACATGGTGCCGATGATCAACTTCGCGTTCCTGCTGCTGATCTTCTTCGTGCTCACCGGTTCGCAGCACCGTGCGCAGCAGGCGCCGGTGCAGCCGCCGCAGTCCGTGCAGGCGCCGGCCGCGCAGCCGGATGCCGATGCGCTGTGGATGCGGGCCGATGGCCGTATCGCCTTCGGCGGCGTCTGGCTGCGCGATGACCAGCTGGTTGCCGGCGTCCGCGCCTGGCGTGCGGCACACCCGCAGGCGACGCTGCAGCTGCAGGCCGACGCACGCACCGATGCCGCGCGCGTGGTCGCGGTGTTGCAGCGCCTGCGCGCCAGCGGCATCGGCGAAGTCAGCCTTCTCGCGCAGCGGCGCACGCCGCCATGACCACGGCGCGCACGCGCGGCCGCTGGTCGCTGGCCATTGCGGTGATCCTGCACGCCCTGCTGTTTTTAATGCTGGCGACGATCGCGCTGCCGCAGCTCGAGGCCGGTGCCGGCGGCGACGGCGTGGGGCTGGAGGATGCTGCCGGCAACGCCGACTACGATCAGGCGGCCGCGCTGGACCTGCCGCCATTGCCGAGTCCGCCGGACTTGCCGGCGCCGCCTGCACCGCAGTCGCCGGCGATCGCGCAGAAGGCGGTTATCGACAAGCCGGTGTCGGCGCCCGAGTCGCTGCACATGCAGATGCGGCCGGGGGGCGTTGCCGATGGCGACGTGTTCCTGGCCCGCGTGCGTGCGCATCTGGCGCATTACCGGCAGGCGCTGCCGCCGGACCTGCGCACGGCGCGCGGCACCACGCTGCTGCGCTTCACGGTCGATGCCGACGGCGCGGTCCATGCGGCCAGCGTCGCGGCCTCCTCCGGCAATGCCGCGCTCGACCGGCAGGCGATGGCGCTGTTGCAGCGTGCGCAACCCCTGCCGCACCGGGCCGGGGCGATCACCCTGACCGTGCCCGTCGAGTTTGGAGCGGGCGCCGCGGACTGACCGCGGCGGCAGGATGGCTCAGGCGGCGGCGACCTGCGACGGTCTGGTCGCCGCGGCGGACGCTCGCGTCAGGCAGCGGCAACTGCTGCCGCATCGCCCGCGCACCGATCACCTGCGGCCGCTTGCGCAGCTGTCCGAGCCGGCGGCTGCGGGTCAGTTGGCGCACCTGCCGCAGATGCGCCCGGACCTGCTCGACATAGGGATTGCCGCCGCCGAAATGAACCGCCATGTAGCGGTGCACGCCGCCGAAATAGCCATCGAGGCGGTCTTCCCAGAGATGGCGGTTATAGTCCGGCGTCTTTTGCAGCAGATCGCGCGGAGAGTCGTAGAGGACCCTGGGGCCGCCGGGGATGCCGCTGCCGGCCATCCCGCAGATCTCGAATTCGCGGTAAAGATAATCGCGGCATTTTTCCAGGTAACAGGCATCGGCGGTCTGCGCGAGGATGTCGGCGGTGCCGAGCAGGAACCCGAGCATGCGATCCTGCGCGCCGCGCACGGCGATCCGGTCGAGTGCGATCTCGTAGCCGGTGTAGTGCACCAGGTGGTGCGTCAGTTTCACGCGGTCGGCGAAACCGACCGTGGGCAGGAACCCGGCGAGGAATTCGCCGCTGCGGCGCACATGCGTGAGGGTGAATTCCGCGCCGTGCACCGCCGTATCGCCCGTCCTGCGGATGTAACCGGCATCGTGAAACAGGGCGATGATGATGCCGAGGATCGCGCGCCGGTCGCCGAGCGGGCGGGTGGCGGCGTCGCTGCGCTCGTGGCCGTCGAGCAGCCGCGCCATCGCCAGGGTGCAGTCGAGTCCGTGCTGCGCGTCGTGATACCAGGTATCGCAGCCGGCGTAGCCGGGCAGGGTGCCGGCGTAGAGGCGGGCAAACGTGTCGAAAGCGCGGTCGAGCGGTGCCAGCGAGGTCTTGGGGTACAGTCCGGCGAGAATCGATTTGACCGCATGGCGCACGTCCGCGACATGCGAAATGCGCACGCGGTTGGTGACATCGTAGTGATTTCGGCGTCGCCGGGTCATGAACTCCCCCTCAGGAGTACAGGGCGGGGCCATCATAGCCCTGATCCGCCGGCGCACAAAACCCGGCCGGCACGAACTGTGACGCGCGTCTCAGTCGGGTAGCGCGAACTCCGCGGTCAGCGGCGCGTGATCGGAGGGCCGCTCCAGCTTGCGCGGCGCGGTGTCCACCGTGCAGCCCGTGCAGAGTGCGGCCAGGGTGTCGGAGGCCAGCACATGATCGATGCGCAGGCCGAGATTGCGGCGGAATCCGGCCTGCCGGTAATCCCACCAGGTGAAGGTTTTTTCCGGTTGCGGAAACAGGCGGAAACTGTCCTTCAGGCCCAGCGCCAGCAGGTCTT
>DATMTG010000055.1:0-11766 GCA_035565075.1 Stenotrophobium sp. | reverse complement strand
GTCATCGGTTTAGGCGTGAGCGTGGAAGTGGCATCGCAAGATTTGCACCGCATCTGGCAACCCGATCCGGTGTGGGCGACGTTCATCGCACGCATGCTCGACGAACACGGCATCCGGCACGTCTGAGTCATTTTTATACTTTTGTGCCGACGCGCTTGCGGGTATGATTGCCGCCCGCTCGCTCGTGCAACAGATAAAAAGAGCGGTGGAGCCCGAGGAAGCTGCCGCATGTCCACGCCCAAAACGATCGACATAAAACCGCTCAGTCACTGCGTGACCGAGTGCCTGGATGATTTTTTCGAGACGCTCAACGGCCACGCCCCGCGCGATCTCTACGACACGATCCTGGCGCAGGTCGAGCCGCCGCTGCTGCGTGCGACCCTGACGTATTGCGAAGGCAACCAGTCGCGCGCCGCCGACATCCTCGGCGTCAACCGCGCAACCCTGCGCAAGAAACTGGCCCAGTACAAGATCAAGCCCACCACACCCCGTAAATGATCACGCCCATCCGTCGCGCCCTGCTCTCCGTCTCCGACAAATCCGGCATCACCGAACTCGCGCAGGCGCTGGCCTCGCGCGGCGTCGAAATCCTCTCCACCGGCGGCACCTACAAGCTGTTGAAGACCGCCGGCATCGCCGCCACCGAGGTCAGCGCGCACACCGGCTTTCCCGAAATCATGGACGGCCGCGTCAAGACCCTGCACCCGAATATCCACGGCGGCATCCTCGGTCGCCGCGGCCAGGACGACGCGGTCATGGCGCAGCACGGCATCGCGCCGATCGACCTGCTGGTGATCAACCTCTACCCGTTCGAGCAGACCGTCGCCAGGCCCGGCTGCACGCGCGAGGACGCGATCGAGAACATCGACATCGGCGGCCCGGCGATGCTGCGCGCCGCGGCCAAGAACCACGCCTGGGTCACGGTCCTGGTGGAACCCGCCGATTACGCTCAAGTCCTGGCCGAGCTCGACGCCGGCGGCGTCACCCAGGCGACACGCGAGGCGCTGGCGCTCAAGACGTTTGCGCACACCTCGCGTTATGACGCAGCGGTCGCGGCCTATCTCAGTGGCTGCGCTGCCGACGGCACGCGAGCGGCCTTCCCCGGCGTGCTCGGCCTGCAACTGCACAAGAAGCAGGACATGCGCTACGGCGAAAACCCGCACCAGGCGGCAGCGTTCTACACAGAAAAAAATCCGGTGGCCGGCAGCATCGCCGCCGCCGTACAGATCCAGGGCAAGGAACTGTCCTACAACAACATCGCCGACGCCGACGCCGCGCTGGAATGCGTCAAGGCGTTCGTCAAACCCTGCTGCGTGATCGTCAAGCACGCCAATCCCTGCGGCGTCGCGGTGAGCCTCGACGGTATTCTTGCCGCCTACAACCTTGCCTACCAGACCGACCCGACCTCGGCGTTCGGCGGCATCATCGCCTTCAACCGCGAGCTCGATGCGACCACCGCCAAAGCCATCGTCGAGCGGCAGTTCGTCGAAGTCATCATCGCCCCGACGGTCAGCGCCGAAGCCCGGTCGATCGTCGCGGCCAAGCAGAACGTTCGTCTGATGGAATGCGGCCAGTGGCCGGCAAACGCGGACGCATCGTTCGACTACAAGCGCGTCGCCGGCGGCCTGCTGGTGCAGGACCGTGACCTGGCGCTGCCCGCTGCCGACAAACTCAAGGTCGTCACCCGTCGCGCGCCCACCGAGGCCGAGATTCACGATCTGATTTTTGCCGCCAAGGTCGCCAAATTCGTCAAGTCCAACGCCATCGTCTACGCCAGGAACCGCCAGACCATCGGCATCGGCGCCGGGCAGATGAGCCGCGTCTACTCGGCGAAGATCGCCGGCATCAAGGCAGCGGATGAAAAACTGCAGGTGCCCGGCTCGGTGATGGCCTCGGACGCGTTCTTTCCCTTCCGCGACGGCATCGACGCCGCGGCCGCGGCCGGCATCACGGCGGTGATCCAGCCCGGCGGCTCGATGCGCGACAACGAAGTGATCGCCGCCGCCGACGAAGCCGGCATGGCCATGGTCTTTACCGGGGTACGCCACTTCCGTCATTGACGGCAGCGGTCCCTGCAAACCAGCAGGCGCGGCTCGCGCCGGCGCATGGCGACCCCGGGGCAAAAAGGACATACTTCGCGCGTTCCACCCGCCGAACCCGGGAGCGTACGATGGCCGATCTTGATCTGCTGAAATCCGTGCCGCTGTTTCACAACCTGCCCGCGGCGCAGTTCGAGCAGCTCTGCTCCGCCGCGATCGAGCGCGGCCACGCGCAGGACGACGTGATTTTCCAGCACGGCGACACTCCCGAGTTCCTGTACATCATCAAATCGGGCGCAGTCGATATCATCCTGCCCACCTCCGCCGGCGAAATCATCGCCGCCAGCCTCGAAGCCGGCTCGTTCTTCGGCGAACTGGCGGTATTCGACCGGCAGCCCCGTACCGCCACTGCGCGCACCGCCTCGGATACCGTGCTGGTCTGCGTGCCGCTGAAGGCGCTGGCGAAAATGCTGGACGACTATCCGCCCGCGGCGCGCTCGTTCATCGGCACCATCGCCATGCGCCTGCGCAGCGCCGACGAAATGCTGTCGCGACTGCAGGTGAGGAATCTCAACGAGGTCGCCGACAGCCAGATGACCTTCGGCGAACGCATCGCCGACAAGGTCGCGCGCTTCGGCGGCTCTTGGACCTTCATCATCGCCTTCGGCGTCTTTCTGCTGCTGTGGATGGGCGGCAACAGCGTCTACCTGCTGACCAACCCGCCGGATCCTTTCCCGTACATCTTTCTCAACCTGATCCTGTCGTGCATCGCCGCGTTGCAGGCGCCGGTGATCATGATGAGCCAGAACCGCCAGGCCGCAAAGGACCGCCTGCAGGCCGACCAGGAATTCGAGATCAACGTCAAGGCCGAGATCGCGATCCAGCAGTTGCACCGCAAGCTCGACGAATTGCGCCTGCGCATTGCACAGCAGCACCAGTCGTCAAGCGAACGGGACGCCAATCCCATTTGATGCCGGTGCGCGCCGCGCCGATAATGGCGGCCCCTCGATGCCGGATGAACCCATGTCGCGCACGCTTGATGTCGGCAGCTCCGTCCTCGCCAGCCAGATGCGCGGCTGGCGCGGCTGCATGATCCGCAAGGCCGCACGCAAACAGCCGCCGCAGCCTTTGCACCTCTACGAGTTCGAGGCCAGCCCCTACTGCCGCCTGGTGCGCGAGGCGCTGACCGAGCTGGACCTGGACGCGATGATTTATCCCTGCCCGAAAGACGGCAAGCGCTTCCGTGCGGTGGCGAGGAAGCTCGGCGGCAAGGCGCAGTTTCCGTTCCTGGTGGATCCCAATACCGGCACGTCGCTCCACGAATCGGCCGAGATCATCCGCTATCTCGGCGAAACCTATGGCGGCCTGCCGCGCAACCCGTCAGGCCTGCGCCGCCGCATGGCCATCGGCGGCGGCCTGTTTGCCACGCTCAGCCGCGCCAGCCGTGGACTGCGGGGCTTCCGCGCACGCGCCTCGACCGCGCCGAAACAACCGCTGGAACTGTTCAGCTTCGAGGGCAGTCCCTATTCGCGGCTGGTACGCGAAGTGCTGTGCGAACTCGAGTTGCCGTACCTGCTGCACAACACCGGCAAGGCGCGCTGGCAGGATATCGGCCCGCCGGCCATGCGCCATCGCCTGTCGCGCGGCATGAGCACCATCGGCCGCAACCGCATCGCGCTGGAGCAGCGCACCGGCCGCGTGCAGGTGCCCTACCTGATCGACCCCAACACCGGCGTCGAGATGTACGAGTCGGCGGACATCATCGCCTACCTCGAAAAAACCTATGCCGCGTGAGCCGGCCGCACCCCGGCATGGCGCAACATCCCCGCTGAAAAATCCCCGGGCGACGTGCAGCCCGGACGCTGGCGGGTAAGCGCCGGTGCGGATCAAAACGGCATTGCTCCTGCTCGTTGCCGGCGCCGCGGTGCTGGCGTTGTGGGCGTTCCGGATCGAACCGGATTCCCTGCGCGTGCGCGACTACGACCTGCCGCTGCTGCATTGGCCCGTCACCCAGGATGGCCTGCGCATCGCGCTGCTGACCGATCTGCACGCCGGCGCGCCGTATATCGACGACGCCAAGATCGCGCGCGTCGTCGCCCTCACCAACCAGGCGCATCCCGACCTGATCCTGTTGCTCGGCGACTATGTCCGCGGCGACATGCTCGGCGGACATTTCATGCCGCCGCAGCACATCGCCGCGCTGCTGGCGGGCCTGCAGGCGCCGCTGGGAACCTACGCCGTACTGGGCAACAACGACAACCAATGCTGCCGGCAGTCCGTGCTGGACGCCTTCCGGCAACAGGGCATCACACCCCTCGAGGACCGGTCGCAGCGCATCGACCGCGGCCGTTTCCATTTCTGGCTGGCCGGATTCTCCGACCTCAGCACCCGCGGCAATCATGTCGCACAGGTGCTGTCCGCGATCGGCGATACCGCGCCCGTGATCGCCATGACCCACGACCCGGCGCTGTTTCCCAGGGTGCCGGCGAGCGTCAACCTGCTGCTCGCCGGACACACCCACGGCGGCCAGGTGCGCCTGCCGCTGATCGGCGCACCGGCAATCCGCTATCTCGGCCTGCCGTATACCGCTGGCCATTATCGGCAGCAGACGGACCTGTTCGTCGGCAGCGGCATCGGCACCAGCAACCTGGCGGTACGCTTCGGCGTGCCGCCCGAGATTTCCGTGCTGACATTGCACCATGACCGATGAGTCCGCTCGCGCTGTTCTTCACTGTCGCTGCCGCGCACCTTCTGGCAGTGATAAGCCCCGGCCCGGATTTCGCAATGGTCTCGCGGCAGACGCTGACCCACGGCCGCGGTGCCGGTGTGTGGACCGCGCTGGGCATCGGCAGCGGCATTTGTTTCCATGTCGCCTGGGCGATGTTCGGCATGGGCTGGGTGATCACGCGTTTCCCGCCGCTGCTGGACCTGCTGCGCTATGCCGGCGCCGCGTTCCTGATCGTCATGGGTGGCATGGCGCTCCGCACGAAACCTGCGGCCGCAGCGCCACTGCGCGCGCCGGCGGAGAAAACTGGCGGTTCACATCACTACGGCATCGGCGTGCTGACCAACATCCTGAACCCGAAAGCCCTGCTGTATTTCATGGCGCTGTGCTCGACCGTGATCACCGGCGCAACGCCGGTGTGGCTTCGTATCGCCCTAGGGCTGTGGATGGTGCTGTTCACCGCCGCGTGGTTCTGCCTGGTCAGCTTCATGCTCGGGCAGGCACGGATACGCCAGCGCCTGGCGGCATCGGCACACTGGATCGACCGCTGCATGGGCGTCATCCTGCTGGCACTGGGCGCGTTCACGATCCTGTCGGGACTGGGTCGCTGAAATCCGCGGCGTGCATGGCGACGGTGTATTGCGTGTAAGATTTCCGGCCCGCGTACCGGAGTATTCCCATGGACGTCCGCGTCAATGAAATCGCCTTCGAGAGCCACGGCACGCGCATCCGCGCCGGCCATTTCGAGGCTGCCAGCGACAACATGCGCAATGCCGCGGGCGTGCCCTGCATCGTCATGGCCCACGGCCTGGGCGGTACCCGCGCGGCGGGGCTCGAACCGTTCGCACGCCGCTTCGCCGCAGCCGGCTTTCACGTGCTGTGTTTCGACTACCGCTATTTCGGCAAGAGCGACGGCGAACCACGCCAGGTCGTCTCGGTGCGCGCGCAGTTGCAGGATTGGGCGGCGGCCATCGCCTACGCGCGGCGCATGCCGGATGTCGACGGCGCGCGCATCGCCACCTGGGGCAGCTCGTTCTCCGGCGCACACTCGGTCGCGGCCGCGGTCGCCGACGGCAGGATCGCCGCGGTCAGCTCGCAGGGCGCGATGATGGACGGCGTCGCCTCGCTGTTCAACCTGATTCGCCACTGCGGCCTGGTCGCGGCGCTGCGGCTCAGCGTGTACGGCATCGCCGATGCGATCCGCAGCAGCCTTGGACTGGGCCGCATGACGATGCCGGTTGTCGGGCTGCCGGGCGAAGTCGCCGCACTGACCACGCCGGATTCCAAACCCGGCTACCTGCGCATCACCCCGCCGGAATGGAAAAACGAGATCAGCACCAGTTGGGCGTTGACGCTGGCGCTGTACCGTCCCAACACGATGACGCCGCGCCTGCCTTGCCCGGCGCTGTTCTGCATCGCCACCGAAGATGTGGTGGTGCCGCCGTCGGCGATGGAGGATGGCGCGCGACGCTCAGCGGACAAGGTCACGGTCAAGCGCTATCCTGCCGGGCACTTCGATATCTACGTGCCGCCGATGTTCGAGCAAGTGGTCCGCGACCAGGTCGATTTTTTCATTAACACCCTGAAAGCGAGTTGAGATGCGCAACCTGATCCTGCACAACCCGCGCTGCTCCAAGAGCCGCGCCACCCTGCAACTGCTGCACGAGCACGATGCCAGGGTCGAGGTGATCGAATACCTCGGCCAGCCGCCCAGCAAGGACGAGCTGCGCGAACTGTGCCGCCTGCTCGGCGTCAAGCCTCTGCAGATCGTGCGCACCGGCGAAGAATTGTTTTCGGAACTGGGCCTGGCGACTGACAACGGCTACAGCGATGAACAATGGCTGGACACTCTGGCGCGCCACCCCAAGCTGATCGAGCGGCCGATCGTCGTCATCGACGGCCGCGCCGCCATCGGCCGGCCGCCGGAAAACGTGCTGAAAATTCTCTAGCCTTCAGCCAGCGCGCCGTTCTCGCGCAGCCATTGCAGGCGCTGGCACAGGCGTTCGCGGATGCTCGGTGCCAGTCCCGGCGTGTCGATCACGCGCAGTAGCGCCGCGGCCGTCGGGCGGTGCGTGTGCAGCAGCTTCCAGTATTCGCTCAGGGACACCGGCGCGGGATTGCGCTCCAGCAGTTCAAGATCGTCGCCCGCCGCCACCACACCGGCCGTCAGCACGCGGTAATACCAGCCGGCGATGCCATGCTCGTGCACGTATTCGGTGATGCCCTCGGCGCCATGGCGTGCGTCGATCTTCCAGCAGGGCGAGCGTGGCTGACTGAGCTGTATCCGCGCGCTGCCCAGCCGGTAGACATCGCCGATGCAGACCTCGGCTTCGGTCCAGCCGCGCGTGGAGATGTTCTCGCCCATGCCGCCGGGGATGAATTGCGCGGCCTGCGCGGGAAACGCCAGCGCCAGACGCGCAAGATTTTCCGCAGGGAAATGGTGGACCGCCTTTTCCGGCCCGCCGTGGACGCGCCGGTCGGCCTGCTGGTCGCCGGCCAGTCCTTCCGTGCCCACCGCGACGGCGCCGTGCACGGCCTGCTTGAAAAAGCCGGTCGGCCGCCCGTCTCCCGGCATCGGCCTGACCCCGCCAACGAACACCGCATCGATCCGCGTGCGCATTCCGCTCCCGGTATCCGGCTACGCGCTCAGACCTTGTCCGGCTTCGAGATCGCACGCCACAGCATCTCGAACAGCACCGATGCATTCTTGGTCAGCGGCTCTTTCTGTCCGCGATGGATGTGCATCTGCACCAGGCGCCCGGAAATGCCGAACAGGTAATCCAGCAGGTATTTCTCGTCGACTTCGTCGTTGAGCACGCCGCGCGCGCGGCCCTCGCCCAGAACCTTCATGAACGTGCCGAACAGCATCGGGTTCTGGTAGGTGTCCTGCTTGCGCCAGGTGTTGACATAGACCGAGCTCATCATCATCTGCGCCACCTTCGGATTGTGATCGAAGAAATCCAGCACCACCCAGAATACCTTGCGGAATTTTTCCTTGTAGTCCTCGATGCCCTGCAGGTGATCGATCATGCGCACGGCCAGGCGCCCGAGCCACGAGTCGAGGCTGGCGAACAGCAGCGCCTCCTTGCTGCCGTAATATTTGTAAATAGTCTGCAGCGAGACATTCGCGCCGCGTGCGATCTCGATCAGGCCGACGCGGTGAAATTCACGCTCGGAAAAGATGTCCAGTACCGCCTGCTCGATGCGCGCGCGTGTGTCCGGATCGAGCTGCAACCGCTCCGTGCGTCTGGATGTTGCTGATTTTGCACCCATAAGTAATTCCCCTTACTCCCGGCTTCAAAACTGCTGTGCAGCGGCCATTGACCTCGATGACGCATCGTGTTTATGCTGCGCCGCACATTATCACCGCCATGCACATCGGCTTGTACCCTGCCCGCCACCAACATCCGCGGTCGCAACTCCGGCGCATGGTAATTTACATTACCTATCTTCGCAACCGAGATTTCCCATGACTGACGCGCTGATTTTCGACGCCGTGCGCACCCCGCGCGGCAAAGGCAAGAAGGATGGCAGCCTGCACCAGGCCACGCCGGTGCACCTGCTGCACACGCTGCTGGACGCGTTGAAAACGCGCAACGGCCTCGACACCTCCAAGGTGGATGATGTCGTGCTGGGTTGCGTCACGCCGGTCGGCGAGCAGGGCGCGGACATCGCGCGCACCGCGGTCATGGTCGCCGGCTGGGACGAATCGGTGGCCGGCGTCACGCAGTCACGCTTCTGTGCATCGGGCCTCGAATCGGTGAATCTCGCCGCGCAGAAAGTCGGCTCTGGCTTTGAAGACCTGGTCGTCGGCGGCGGCGTCGAGAGCATGTCGCGCTGGGCGATGGGTTCCGACGGCGGCGCCTGGGCAATGGACCCGCGCGTCAACACCATCACCGGCTTCACGCCGCAGGGCATCGGCGCCGACCTGATCGCGACGCTGGACGGGTTTTCGCGCCAGGACGTCGACGCCTTCGCGCTGCGCTCGCAGAAGAACGCCGCCAGGGCACAGGCCGAAGGCCGCTTCAAGAACACTCTCGTGCCGGTGAAGGACCTCAACGGTCTGACCCTGCTCGATCACGATGAATTCATCCGTGGCGACTCGACCATGGAAGCGCTGGCGACGCTCAAGCCTTCGTTTGCACAGATGGGCCAGATGGGCTTCGACGCCACCGCGCTGCGCAAGTACACCACGGTCGAAGCGATCAATCACGTACACCACGCCGGTAACAGTTCCGGCATCGTCGACGGCGCCGCGCTGATGCTGGTCGGCAACGCCAGGATCGGCAAGAAGCTCAAGCTCAAGCCGCGCGCACGCATCGTCGCCACCGCCGTCACCGGCTCGGAGCCGACGATCATGCTCACCGGCATCGCGCCCGCAGTGCGCAAGGTGCTGGCGCGCGCGAAGATGTCGGTGAAGGACATCGACCTGTTCGAGATCAATGAGGCCTTTGCCGCCGTGGTCATGCACGCTGTGCGCGACCTCGGCATCGACATGGACAAGGTCAACGTCAACGGCGGCGCCATCGCCATGGGCCACCCGCTGGGCGCGACCGGCTGCATCATCCTCGGCACCCTGCTCGATGAACTGGAGCGCACCGGCAAGCAGACCGGCCTCGCCAGTCTGTGCGTCGGCGGCGGCATGGGCATCGCCACCATCATCGAGCGCGTGTGAACCCGGCATGGGCACGATGCTGACAATCGAGGATGGCCGCCGTGTGCTGGCGCAGCAACCGTTCAGCGTACTGCTGGGTACCGAACTGACGGTTTGCGGCGACGGCGTGGCGCAACTCGAGCTCGAAGTCAGCGACCGGCTGCGCCAACAGAACGGCTTCGTGCATGGCGGCGTGGTCAGCTATCTCGCCGACAACGCATTGACTTACGCCGGCGGCCTTGCCCTGGGCCCCGCGGTGGTGACCGCCGAGTACAAGATCAACTACCTGCGCCCGGCACTCGGCGAGCGCTTGATCGCAAAGGCAACCGTACTCCACGCCGGCAAAACACAGGCGGTGGTCCGCTGCGACATCAGCATACGCAAGAAAGGCGACGAGACCCTGTGCGCAGCCGCGCAAGGCACCATCGCGAAACTGCCTGATGCCGCCAGGACCACGACAAACTAATTCGCACTCAGCATTGAGAGAGACCAACGTGAACGAAAAAATGACCGCTGTGAAATTCGAACGGGACGCCGAAGGCATCGTCACCCTCACCCTTGACATGCCGGGCCGTTCGATGAACGTGCTCAACGACGAACTGACCAAACCGTTTGCCGACAGCATCGCCAGGATCGAGGGCGACGCCGGCA
Source organism: Stenotrophobium sp. (assembly GCA_035565075.1). Lineage (GTDB taxonomy): Bacteria > Pseudomonadota > Gammaproteobacteria > Nevskiales > Nevskiaceae > Stenotrophobium. Next base: position 1,697 of record DATMTG010000055.1, on the reverse strand, counting down.
TCAAGGGCGTGATCATCACCTCCGGCAAGAAGGAATTCCTCGCCGGCGCCGACATCGAGAAAGTCTTTGCGATCACCGATCCGCAGGTCGCCTTCGACATGGCCGAGGCCTACAAGGGCTTTCTGCGCAAGCTGGAACTGTGCGGCCGGCCGGTGGTCGCCGCGCTCAACGGCACCGCGCTCGGCGGCGGGCTGGAACTGGCACTGGCCTGCCACTACCGCATCGCGCTCGACAATCCCAAGGCCAAGTTCGGTCTGCCGGAAGTCAAACTCGGCCTGCTGCCCGGCGGCGGCGGCACCCAGCGCCTGCCGCGGCTGATCGGCATCCAGGCGTCGCTGCCGCTGATGCTCGAAGGCAAGGAACTGAGCGCCGCGCAGGCGAAGCAGCAGGGCATCGTTCACGAACTGGCCGCCGATCATGCCGAGATGATGAGCAAGGCCAGGGCCTGGTGCCTGGCCAACCCGAAACCCGTGCAGCCCTGGGACGACAAGAAATTCAAGTGGCCGGGCGGCGACTCCAAGAGTCCTGCGAATGTGCAGATGTGGGCGATCGCGCCGTCGATGGCCGGCGCCAAGAGCTATGGCAATTATCCGGCGCTGACCAACATCATGTCCTGCGTGTTCGAGGGCGGCATCGTCGACTTCAACACCGGCTGCGAGGTCGAGAGCCGCTACTTCGCCAACCTGGTGGTGTCGCAGGTCAGCAAGAACATGATCGGCACACTGTGGTTCGAGCTCAACGCCATCAACAAGGGCAAGTCGCGGCCGGAAGGTTTCGAGCGCAGCACGGTGAAGAAGCTGGGCATTCTCGGCGCCGGCATGATGGGCGCGGGCATCGCCTACGTTTCGGCCAAGGCCGGCATCGAGGTCGTTCTGCTCGATACCACGCAGGACGCCGCCGACAAGGGCAAGGCTTATTCCGCCGGCCTGCTCGACAAGGCCATGAAGAAAGGCCGCATGACGCAGCAGGGCAAGGACGAGTTGCTCGCGCGCATCAAGGCCACCACCAGTTACGACGATCTCAAGGGCGCCGACCTGATCATCGAGGCGGTGTTCGAGGATCGCGCAATCAAGGCTGACGTCACCAAGAAGGCCGAAGCTGTGCTCGGCAAGGACAAGGTGTTCGCCTCCAACACCTCGACGCTGCCGATCACCGGCCTGGCCGAAGCCAGCGTCAGGCCGAAGAATTTCATCGGCCTGCACTTCTTCTCGCCGGTGGACAAGATGCCGCTGGTGGAAATCATCGTCGGCAAGAAAACCAGCAAGGAAGCGCTGGCCAGGGGCTTCGACTTCGTGCAGCAGATCAGGAAGACGCCGATCGTGGTCAACGATTCGCGCGGCTTCTACACCTCGCGCTGCTTTGCGACGTATCCGATGGAAGGCATGACCCTGCTCGCCGAAGGCCAGCATCCGCGCTCGATCGAGATGGCCGGCCTGCAGGCCGGCATGCCGGTCGGGCCGCTGGCGGTGCAGGACGAAGTGTCGCTGTCGCTGTCGATGCACGTGCTGGAACAGACGCGCAAGGATTACGCCGCCGAGGGCAAGACCGTGCCGGAACACCCGGGCGTGAAGGTCATCGAGAAAATGTGCAAGGAACTGGGACGTGTCGGCAAGAAAGCCGGCAAGGGTTTCTACGACTACCCGCAAGGCGCTCACAAGCATCTGTGGCCCGGCCTGACCCAGAGTTTTCCACTGGCG
>DATMTG010000054.1:0-2042 GCA_035565075.1 Stenotrophobium sp. | reverse complement strand
ATCGCTTGCAGGGCCGCGGCGCTTTCCACTTCCCATCCGATATGCTGGATGACGCCGTCGGCGCCGTCCTCGAATTGAAAGCGCTGGCTCAAGTCGTCCATGCGGAAGGACAGGGTCCGCGCCGACCGGTCGGCAATTTGCAGGCCGAGGAATTGCGCGCCGAAGTCGGCCCACTCGTCCAGGCGGCCGGTACTCACGCCCACGTAACCCAAGGATATGACGCTCATGTGTTTTCCTCCAGGAAGCGGGTGACGATGTCGAGGAATGCCTGCTTCTTCTCGATTTGCACCCAGTGGCCGCAATTGGCGATCGGGTGCAGGGTAGCGTTCGGCAGCTTTGCCGCGAGCATTTCCGATACGCCGAACGGAATGACGCGATCGTCGCGGCCATGCACGAGGGCGACGGGCATGCGGATGGCGCCCAACTGCGCATCGCTCAGTGCAAGCATGTCGACGCCCTCCTGGCGCGGCTCGGGAAACAGCCGGGCAAAGCGCTCCTGCGCGTCAGCGCGGATGCTGGCGCGGTAGCGCAACTCGACCAGGTCGTCCGTGACGATCGACTGGTCGTAGGCAAAGATGCCGATCAGTTCGCGCATGGCCTCGCGCGACGGCCGGTATCCCCACACCTTGTCCAGTCCTTCGCTGATGGGAAAACGCGTGCCGACCGAGCCCATCAGCACCACTTTCCCGACGCGGTCCGGATACATGCTCGCCAGCCTCAGCGCGATGGCGCCGCCGAAGGAATTGCCGATGACGGAAAATCGCGCGATCCCCAGCGCATCCATCAGGCCGATGGCTTGCGCGACCCAGTTGTCCGGCGACGTCCGGTACCCGGGCGGCGCGTGCGTGTAGCCGAAGCCGGCCATGTCCGGCGCGACCACGCGGTGCGAGGTCGCAAGTTCCGGCAGGACCAGGCGCCAGTTGGCCCACGCCGTCACGCCCGGGCCCGAGCCGTGAATGAGCAGGATGGCGTCGCCCTGCCCGCGGTCGTGATAGTTGATGTCCACCCCGTCGAGGGTGATGCTGTTGCCGATCTCGGGAACGTTCTCGCTCATGTCTGCTTCTCGAATTTTCATGCCGTAATGGTCAGCCGCGCTTCCAGATCAGCCGCGCCGTGCGCGCTTCCGACGTGCCCTCTTCCAGGCGCGCCACCAGCGCCAGCCGGCCCGCCTCGAACGTTTCGATGCGGCGCTTCTGGGTGCCGCCCTGCCAGTTGGGAAAGGCGCTCAATTCCACGTGATGGCTGACGGTATCGCCGCCAAACGTATAGGTCCCGGCATAGGCCAGCATGGAGCTGTAGGCCGCCGCCCTTTCTTCCTCCGAGGCGTTCCATTGCCCGCCGGTCGTGAAGTTCTGGCGGTCGCCGCGGCACAGCATGCACATCATGCGGCCGTCGGGATCGTATTGGATGAAGCCTTGCACTTGCTGCCCCATCGGGTAGGTGCGGCGGCCGTCGTCGTAGACCTGTTCCCACGCGACGATCTGCCAGCGTCCGGTGATGCCTTGTTCGCTCATCGACTACTCCTGTATCCTGAATATTCTTGAAAATCTGTTCCTGCCGCGTCATTCCGCCAGAAACGCCAGCACCATGCGGTTGAATTTGTCCGCGTGTTCCCACTGCGCCCAGTGGCCGCAGCGGTTGAAGATGTGCATCTCGGCATTCGGCATGCCCCACAGCAGGCGCAGGCCGATATCGAACGGAACGAAGCGGTCGTCGCGGCCCCAGATGATGAGGGCCGGTGCCTTGACCTCGCCGAGGCGCGGGCCGTAGTCGCTGAACTGCTTCGGATGCGCGGTCACGCTCTTGACCCAGTTGTCGAGGTGATCGCGGCGCGCGAGCATGTTCTCCACGCGCAGTTGCAGCAGATCGTCCGTCAGTGCGCTGGCGTCGAACACGAAGATGTTCATCATGCGCTTGACGTTCTCGAGCGTCGGTTCGCGATAGACGTGGTTGAGCAGCTTGATGCCTTCGGTCGGCATCGGCACGAACTGGCTCGGGCCGCCCGTGCCGCCGCCCATCAGGACGAGCTTGCCGACACGCCC
>DATMTG010000053.1:0-4247 GCA_035565075.1 Stenotrophobium sp. | reverse complement strand
GATCTCGCGCTACGTGATGCTGGTCGACGAAAAGGCCGTAGGCCTGTCCGGAACCGCCTTCGTGCTGGTCACGCTGGACCAGCAGGGCCGCGCCGCGCTCGATGCGTTCGAGGCGGCCATCCAGCACCATCCGGAAGTGACTGAATGCTGCCTGCTGGCCGGCGGTGCCGACTACATGGTGCGCGTGGCCTATGCCAACTCGGCCGACTTCGAGCGCATCCACACCGACGTGCTGACCCAATTGCCCGGCGTGGTGCGCGTGCACTCCACGCTGGCGCTGCGCACCGTGAAAAAGACCAGCGCGTTGCCGGTGTAGGTGAGCGGTACGCGCAGTATCGTTCTTTGCGACCGATATTCGAGAATATCAGTGCTTCATTCGTCGCTGCACGGTGGGGCGATGTTCGGCGAAATAATCATCGAGGAGATGAAGTAAACATGGAGAATTCGGGACTCTTGTGGGAGCAGGCAGTCGATGTCGTGCTCAAGGCTGGCCGGCCGATGTCGCTGAAGGATGTTTGCGACGTCTTGCGACAGGATCACGTGAACATGTCGGAGTCGTCTGTCCGTGCCGATCTGGAAAATTGCAGCGTCAACTCACCTTCCAGGGCGTCCTACAACGGTGGTCGGGCGCCCCGCTTCACGAACACGGGACACCGCTACGACCGGCTTTTCAAGGAGGGCAGCCGCTACGTCCCGTATGACCCGGAGAAGCACGGGATCTGGGAGGTCTATCCAGACCCGCATGCAAAGAGCACGCACAAGACATCGATCCGGCGAGTGGACGACGATACGCCGGCAGGGTTCGAAATTGCGCTGACCGATGGCGCGGTGAAGCCTGGCAATACCTTCTTTCCCGTAAGGTTTTCCATCGATGGCTTCTTCCCCGAGTCTGTGATCCGGGCCAGAGGCCCGGATGCGCCAGCCACACCTGCGCAATTCACCACCGATGCAGGCACTTCGTTTCAGTCGGACATCTATCGCAGCAGCGTCAACAGCGGCTACCTGCACAATCGCGCGGCGGCCAGCGCCTATTACCAAGCCGTGCAGGCGGTGGGCGGCGGCGCGCTGCGTTTCGAGAAGCTGGACGACGGCTGTTACCGCATCCGCTACCTACCGCCCAAGGCGGGGCAGTTGGAGGTGGGCGACAAGGCTGGCATTCACACGCAGAAGGAGCGGTTGGTCATGGTTCCAGTCAACAGAATCCTTTACGGTCCGCCGGGCACCGGCAAGACCTACGCCACGGTCGATACCGCGCTGGAACTGCTCGATCCGTCGTTCCATGCAGTGCATCGTGCGGATCGCGCGGCGCTGAAGCAGCGCTTCGATGCGCTGGCCGATGCGGGGCAGATCCGTTTCGTGACCTTCCACCAGAGCTTCAGCTACGAGGATTTCGTCGAAGGCATCCGGGCCACTACCGATGAAGCTGACGGTCAGTTGCGCTACGAGGTGGAGGATGGCGTGTTCAAGCAGTTGTGCGAGGCTGCGCGCAGTCGCACGGTGGCCGAGGATGGCGAAGGTATTGACCTGGCGGGTCGGCGTATCTGGAAGCTATCGCTGGGCGATTCGAATACCGAAGGGCACATCTACGACGAATGCATCGCCCAGGGACGCGCCTTGATCGGCTTTGGCGCGAATCTGGATTTTGCCGACGTGGTTTCCCGCGCCGAGGTGACCGCACGCTTGCGTGCGGTGGGCGAAGCCGTGCAGGCCGACGGCTATGCTGCCACGGCCATCGACCTGTTCGTGCGGCGAATGAAGGTAGGTGACCTGGTGGTGGTGAGTCAGGGCAACCTGAGGTTCCGCGCCATCGGCGAAATCACCGGCGATTACCGCCGCATCGACCGCGACGGTGCGGACACCTATTCGCAGTGCCGGCCGGTGAAATGGTTGCGCCGCTACGATCCGGCACGGCCGTATGCGGAGCTGATGGAAAACCGCTTCAGCCAGATGACCGTCTACGAACTGCGCCCGGGATCGATCGACCTGTCGCGGCTGGCTGCGCTGCTGGCGCCGGAGCCGGCCGGCGAAGGTACTCACGGTGCCCGCGTCCTGATCATCGACGAGATCAACCGCGGCAATGTCTCGCGCATCTTCGGCGAACTGATCACGCTGATCGAGCCGGGCAAGCGGGAGGGAGCGGCCGAGGCGCTGTCGGTGACGTTGCCGTATTCGAAGCAGCGTTTCAGCGTGCCGTCCAACATCCACCTGGTCGGCACCATGAATACGGCCGACCGTTCGCTGGCGGGACTGGACGTGGCCCTGCGGCGACGCTTCGAGTTCGTTGAGATGGCGCCCGATCCCGCACTGCTGGAAGGCGTGATGGTGGACGGCATCGCCGTGGGCGAATTGCTGCGGGCGATGAACCGGCGCATCGAGGTGCTGATGGGGCGCGACTACATGCTGGGCCATGCCTGTTTCATGGGTTTGAAGGACACGCCGTCGCTCGCTGTGCTGGCGGACGTGTTCCGCAGGCAGGTGTTGCCGCTGTTGCAGGAGTACTTCTTCGAGGATTGGCAGAAGATTGCCTGGGTGTTGAACGACCACCGCAAGAGCGATCCCTCGCTGTGCTTCGTGCGGCGCGCGGATGCCGGCGTTGCGGAACTGTTCGGTGACGGCGTGGACCTGCCGGGCGAGGCGCGGCTGTGGTGGGTCAACGCAGCGGCCTTCGAGCAGCCCGGCGCCTATCTCGCGACCATCGGCGCGGCATAGGCGGGGCCGTGGAAACAGTCACCGTCCGCGAACACGCGCGCCTGACGACCGGGCCGGTGGCGCATGCCGACCTGGATCAGGCGTCGATCCCCACCTCGGCGTTCGACTGGCTGTGCCACCAGGTGCAGCAGTGCCGCGCGGGTGGCGCACGCCTGCTGCACTTGGAAGACCGGCGCTGGCTGAAGCTGGACAACTACGTGGGCGTGATCGAAACGCCGTGCGGTACGCGGATCGAGATCCTGCCCAAGCACACCCGCGCACCGGTGGACGTGGCGACGGCCCGCGCCGTGCTGGTGCGGATGCTGCGCCGCTGCCTTGACCTGCCCGTGCGGGACATCGGGCCGGCCGCGGTGCAGGCGTTCGATGCGCCGGTCAGCGAATGGATCATCGGGCAGTTCCTGAGCGAACTGGATGCGCTGGTCCGGCGCGGCCTGCGCTTCGACTACCACCCGGTCGAAGAGGAAGTGCGCTTCCTGCGTGGACGCCTGCAGGTGGCGCGTCAGCTGCGGCAACCGGCGGGCCGTGCCCATTGTTTCCAGGTGGAGCACCAGGTGTTCGACGCCGATCGTGCCGAGAATCGCCTGCTTTGCACGGCGCTGGACAAAGTGGCGAGTCTGACCCGCGATGCGGGCCACTGGCGGCTGGCGCATGAACTGGTACACCAGTTGGCTGGCGTCCCGCGCAGTCACGATATCGCCGGCGATTTCCGGCGTTGGAGCGACGGTCGCTTGATGGGACGCTACCGCACCATTCGCAGTTGGTGTGGGCTGATCCTCGACGACCGGACACCCCTGTCCGCGCTGGGGACATGGATGGGGCGCAGTCTGCTGTTTCCGATGGAGCGAGTGTACGAGCGCTTCGTCGAAGCGTGTCTGCGCACGCGGTTGCCGGCGGGTGCCACGTTGCACGCGCAGGCCTCGGGCCAATGGCTGTGCCGGACGTCGGCCCGGCCGCTATTCCGGCTGCGACCGGATTTCGTGATCGAACATGCGGGCGAACGCTGTGTGGTGGACGCCAAGTGGAAACTGCTCGATGCCGCCGACGTCGAGCACAACCACGGCCTTGCCCAGACCGATTTCTATCAGCTGTTCGCCTACGGCCAGCGCTATCTGGCAGGGCAGGGGCGTATGGCGCTGATCTACCCGCGCACGGAGGATTTCGGCGAGCCGCTGGACACCTTCCATTTCGACGATCGACTGAGCATGGATGTGTTGCCACTCGATCTGGAAACAGGCAACTGGCAAGGCGGGCACTTGCCGTTGGCGGATGGCGGCAGCGACCAGGCTTGACGACCGCGGGGCTGGCGCCGCGTAAAGGCCGGCCGGCGACCTGTGCACTGCTTGACTCTTGATCTGGATCCATGGTCTAGACTTTGGGTCATGAACACAACCGTCACCTCCCTCACCATCGGTGCCGTCGCCAAGCGCGTCGGCGTGGCCATCGACACCATCCGCTATTACGAGCGCGAAGGCCTGTTGCCGGAACCGCAGCGGCGCGCTTCCGGCTATCGCAGCTATGGCGATGACGCGATTGCGCAG
>DATMTG010000052.1:0-2215 GCA_035565075.1 Stenotrophobium sp. | reverse complement strand
GGACGGCAGCAGCCAGGTGAGTCCGGGCTGCAGGGAATAGAAGCCCGAGCCGGTCGGCAACTCCAGCGGCAGGCCCGTGCCGGTGACATTCTCGATGCAGCGCGTCTGGCAGTCGGTGCGCACGTCGAAGGGGTCCTGGCCCGTACGGGATTTGAAACGCAGCCAGCCGATGTAATACGGCTTGTCCACGCCACCGTCGTTGAACTGGTAGCGCGCCGTGGCCTCGATGTCGCCGAGGCCGCTGCCGCTGGAACTCAGCACGTTGTTGGTCGCCGTGCCGGTGAACACCTCGCGGCTGACGATGTTGCTGCCCTCCCAGACATAAGGCACGCGCACCTCCAGTTCGAGGCGATTGGTGAGGCCATAGCGCCCGGTGAGCGTCACGGTATGGCTGGTGGTGCGTACCGTGCGGATGTCGATCAGGCCGATCAGAATGGCCGGGATGATGGTGTAGCCCACCAAGTCGACCTGGTTGGCGGCGGAGTAGCCGAACTGGTACGAGGGCTCCAGCACGAAGCTGTGCCTCGGCGTCAGCACGCCGGGCTGATTGGTGATGGGGGCCACCTCGGGCGGGCGGGTGTCTTTCGGCGGCGCCTGGCCAACCTCCTGTGGACGGGCGGCCGTCACCGCTTGCCCGGCGGATGCGGCCGGCATGGGTTGCGTCGGCGAATTCACCCCTGTCGTTTGCAGGTTGCCGCCACGCTGTTGTTCCAGCTCGCGCATGCCGACCGCGTGACGCAGCGATGCATAGTCGGCCGCTTGCTGGTCCATCTGCTGGCGCATCAGCTTGAGCTGCGCCATTTGCGCATCGATCTGCTGGCGCATCGCGTCGATCTCCGCATCCTGCTGCTGCAGGCGCTGGCGTATCGACGCGGAAGACGATGGATCGCCGTGTCCTGCATCGGCGGACGAACCGTGCCCCGCCTCGGCGGGCGACGCGGGCGGCGATGCTTCCTGCGCGCCTGCCCAACCACCGAACGCCATCAACCCGGCGCAACTGGTCGCGCATGCCCATTGCCGACGTTTGCGTTCCATTTCAGCTCCTTGTCTAACCGATCTTGGGAGGCTTCGGCACCATCAGGCATGCGCAGGCAGCGTGCGCATGGCGCTCAATGCCCGAACGAGAGCATTTGCGCCGACTGCAAGGTGCTCTGCAGATTCATCTGGCGCAGCGCCTGCAACGTGTTCACCGAGACGTTGAGCGTGGTCAGGGTCTGGATGGACTGATTGTTCAAGGTGTTCTGAATGACTTGTGCCAATCCCCCACCCTGCGCGAGCGCGGACGCCGCGGCTGCGGCGCCCAGGGTGTTCCGGGTGGCTGCCGAACCCACGCCGTTGGCGCCGAGCGCGGGCACGCCAACCGTTTCCGGCGGCGCATCCATGGCGGGGGTGATGGTGCTCGGCTGATTCGGAACATGCGCGACGACGGCGCCGTTCGATGCGCCCGATCCGGTCACTGCCGCCGGAGGACTGGATGACTGGGCGGTCGAGCCGGCATTGGGCGCGATGGCTGCCTTGGCGGGAACGATTCCGTTGCCCGGTCCGTTCTGCACGAGGTTCAAGCCGTCGAGCGTCGATGCCAGAGCGGCGGCCTGCTGCTGCGTGATCTTGCTGATGTCCGGGATATTGATGCTCGTGGACATCACCAGGAGACCGTTGATGTAGGTCTCCTCCTGCAGGCCGAACGAGGCCACCAGGCCGCCGCCGAGATCGAAACCGCCACGCGCGTGGTCGAGGCGGGCGTCGCTGACCGGCTGCCCGAGGCCGGCAATATCGGACTGCGCCTGATCCGCCGGCGGCACCGCCGATGGCTGTGGCTGGGCGCCGGTGTTGCCCGCATCGCCGCCCGGCATGGCGTGGACGACGCCTGCGCTGCCGAGCAGGCACAAGGGCAACACGACTCGCAGACCCGTTCTCGATTTCGGATTCCTGCTTTGCATCACCATCACCTCAGTACTGTCCGGGCCCGAACTTCGGCATGGTGGTGTAGTCCATCAGGCGTCGATCGATGCCCATGCCCAGCGGCGCAAGAGGCGCCGCGCGCCAATCGCTGACCAGGTTGAAGTGCGCTTCATCGCGCCGGTTGTGGATCACGAACAGCAACTTGTCCTGCCACATTTTTTCGAACCGTTCGCGCGGGATCGAGCGCGTGCCCAAGGCGGGATCACCCACCAGCACGCGACCGTCCAGCAGGCCCTTGACGACCACGAAATGG
>DATMTG010000051.1:0-26568 GCA_035565075.1 Stenotrophobium sp. | reverse complement strand
GCTAGGCTGGCGCGAATGGGTGGGGCTGCCGGAGCTGGGCATTCCACACATCAAGGCCAAGGTCGACACCGGCGCGCGCACTTCTGCGATCCACGCCTTCGCCATCGAACAGCCGCGGCCGGGGCGCGTGCGCTTTGGCGTGCATCCGCTGCAAAAATCCTCGGATGAAGTCTGGTGCGAAGCCGATCTGCTGGAGGAGCGCTGGGTCAGCGACTCCGGCGGGCACCGCGAGTTGCGGCCCGTGATCGTGACGCCGATGACGCTGGGCGAGCGCCGCTGGAACATCGAGATCACGCTGTCCAGGCGCGAGACCATGCTGTTCCGCATGCTGCTGGGCCGCACGGCGCTGGCGCGACAGTACCTGATCAAGCCGTCGTCATCGTTCCTCGTCGGCAAGGAGCCGCGCTGATGAAAATCGCCATTCTTTCGCGCAACGCCGGACTCTATTCGACGCGCCGCCTGATCGAGGCCGCCAAGGCGCGCGGCCACAGCGTGCGCGTGGTCGATGTCCTGCGCTGCTACATGAACATCGCGCCGCACAACCCGCAGATCCACTATCGCGGCAAGCCGCTGGAGGGCTTCGACGCGGTGCTGCCGCGCATCGGCGCTTCCGTCACCTTTTACGGCACGGCGGTGGTGCGGCAGTTCGAGATGATGGGGGTCTACTGCCTCAACGAGTCGGTCGCCATCACGCGCTCGCGCGACAAGCTGCGGGCGCTGCAGCTGCTGGCGCGCAAGGGCGTCGGCATGCCGCTGACCGGGTTCGCGCATTCGCCCGACGATACCCAGGGCCTGATCGACATCGTCGGCGGCGCGCCGATGGTGGTGAAACTCACCGAGGGCACCCAGGGCGTCGGCGTGGTGCTGTGCGAAACCAGCCAGGCGGCGGAGAGCGTGATCGACGCGTTTCGCGGACTCGACGCCTATTTCCTGGTGCAGCAATTCGTCAAGGAGGCGTCGGGTGCCGATATCCGCTGCTTCGTCGTCGGCGGCAAGGTGGTCGCGGCGATGAAGCGGCAGGCCAGGCCAGGCGAATTCCGTTCCAACCTGCATCGCGGCGGCAGCGCCAGCGCGATCAAGATCACGCCGCAGGAACGCTCCACCGCGGTGCGCGCCGCCAAGGTCATGGGGCTCAACATCGCCGGCGTCGATCTGCTGCGCACCCGCGGCGGGCCGCTGGTGATGGAGGTCAATTCGTCGCCGGGCCTCGAGGGCATCGAGAAGGCCAGCGGCATGGATATCGCCACGCGCATCATCGAGTTCATCGAGAACAATGCCGCGCCCGGAAAAACCAAGACCAAGGGGCAGGGCTGATGGCCGGCGGCAGCGGCGGACACGCTTCGTTCGAGATCGGCGGCGAGATGGTCGCGCCCGGCCAGACCCGCACCGTCCACGTGCCGGTGGCCAATCTCTACACGCAGGCGCCGGTGACGCTGCCGGTGCGCGTGGTGCGCGGGCGTCATCCGGGGCCGGTGATTTTCATCAGCGCGGCACTGCATGGCGACGAAATCATCGGCGTCGAGATCATCCGCCGCCTGCTGCGCCTGCCGGAATTGCGCGATCCGGAAAACCTCCGTGGCACGGTGCTGGCGGTGCCGGTGGTCAACATGCTGGCGTTCCTGAACCAGTCGCGCTACCTGCCCGACCGGCGCGATCTCAACCGCAGCTTTCCCGGCAGCGAGACCGGCTCGCTGGCAGCGCGCCTCGCGCACCTGTTCATCCGCGAGGTGGTGGGCAAGAGCGATTACGGCATCGATCTGCATACCGGCGCGATCCACCGGCCCAACCTGCCGCAGGTCCGTGCCGATTTCGGCAATGCCGACGCGCTGCGCCTGGCGCGCGCATTCGGGGTGCCGCTGCTGCTCAATTCGACGCCGACCGGCGGCACCCTGCGCGAATACACCACCAGCAAAAATATTCCGGTGCTGTTGTACGAATCCAGCGAGGCGCTGCGTTTCGACGAGGTCTGTATCCGCATCGGCGTGCAGGGGATTCTCAACGTGCTGTCCGAGCTGGGCGTGGCGTCGCCGCAGGGCGTGCAGCCGCTGGCGATGGCGGAGCCGGAGCCGGTGGTGGCCCGGTCAAGCACCTGGGTGCGATCGCCCGCCAGCGGCATCCTCAGGACGCAGGTGGCGCTGGGCGCGCAGGTGCGCAACGGCCAGCCGCTGGGCATGATCGGCGATCCCTTCGGCGACATCGAGATCCCCGTGCTGAGCAGCAGCGAGGGCGTGATCGTCGGGCGGCTCGATCTGCCGCTGGTGCACGAGGGCGATGCGCTGTTTCATGTCGGCCGCTTCGATGCGCCGGAAGCCGCCGCGCTGGCGGTACAGCGCCTGCGCGCGGCCAGCCGCATCTGGGAGGTTGAGGAAACGCCGATCGTTTGACGATACTGGCCGCGAATACCAAGGAGTCGTGATGCGAGAAAAATTTCTGGCGGCGGCAGGCATTGCCGTCATGATCCTGGTCGTGGCGGCGGCGGTCTGGCTGCCGGGCAGCGATGGCCGCGCCGTGCTGGGAGTCCGTGCCGAGTTCCTGATTTTCGCGATCACGCTGCTGGGCGTGGCCCTGTTGCACGAGCGCACGCTCGAGGTGGCGGCGACCGGCCTGCTGTTCATTCTCGCGCTGAAGTTCCTCGGCGCCGGCCCGCAGGGATTCCATCTGGGCGAGCACCTCTGGCACGAGGCGCCGATCCTGGTCAATCTGCTCGGGCTGTTGCTGGGTTTCGCGGTGCTGGCGCGTCACTTCGAGCAGTCCGGGGTGCCGGACCTGCTGCCGGCGCTGCTGCCCGACAACTGGACCGGCGGCCTGGTGCTGCTGGCGCTGATCTTCGTGATGTCGTCGTTTCTCGACAACATCGCCGCCGCCATGATCGGCGGCACGGTGGCGATGCACGTCTACCGCAAGCGGGTCCATATCGGCTATCTCGCCGCCATCGTCGCCGCCAGCAACGCCGGCGGCGCCGGCAGCGTGGTCGGCGATACCACCACCACCATGATGTGGATCAGCGGCGTGCACTGGACGCATGTGCTGCATGCCTATATCGGGGCGGTGGCGGCATTCGCCGTGTTCGCGGTCGCCGGCGCGCGCCAGCAGCATCGGCACCAGCCCATCGAACACGATCCCAAGCCCGGTGTGCGGGTGCACTGGCGGCGGGTGTGGGCGGTGACTCTGATCCTGGCGGGCGCGATCGCGACCAACGTCCTGCTGGATTTTCCGGCGGCCGGCGTCTGGGCGGCGATCCTGCTGGCGGCGCTGTTCACGCGAACGGATTGGCGCATGGTCCCGGCGGCGCTCAAGGGCAGCCTGTTCCTGCTGACGCTGGTGCTGTGCGCGTCGCTGATGCCGGTGTCGCAGTTGCCGGCGGCATCGTGGCCCAACACGCTTGGACTCGGCTTCCTGTCGGCCGTGTTCGACAACATCCCCTTGACCAAGCTGGCGCTGGACCAGGGCGGCTACGACTGGGGGTTCCTCGCCTACGCCGTGGGCTTTGGCGGCTCCATGATCTGGTTCGGATCGTCGGCCGGCGTCGCGCTGGCCAATATTTTCCCGGAAGCGCGCACGGTTTCGCGCTGGCTCTGGCGCGGCTGGCATGTCGCCATCGCCTACGTGATCGGTTTTGTTGCACTCCTCGCGGTCATGGGCTGGCAACCGGCCGATCGGACCGCGGCGCCTCCAGCCGAGGGCGCTCACAGCGTGCTGGCGCCGGGATGAGTGTGGATAACAATAGCCTACTGCCGATCCTATTCGTTAGAATATGAGCATCAACCAAAAGGAGACGGCCCTTGGGGGACGTGCTGAACCTTTTTAGCCTCGCTTTCTACGTCGTCTGCGTATTCGGCATCTGTATGGTCATGCTCAGCGCCTCGTGGCTGCTGGGTGGCCGCACCTGGGGCAGGGCCAAGAACGAACCGTTCGAGTCGGGCGTCGTCGGGGTCGGGACCGCGCGGCTGCGGTTTTCCGCCAAGTTTTACCTGGTGGCGATGTTTTTCGTCATTTTCGATGTCGAGGCGGTGTTTCTCTACGCATGGGCCATTGCCCTGCGCCAGGCTGGCTGGGCCGGCTTTGTCGAGGCCACGATCTTCATCTTCGTGCTGATCGTCAGCCTGGTGTACCTGTGGCGCATCGGCGGTCTCGAGTGGGCGCCGGATGCGCGCCGGCGCTTCAAGCAAAAACTCAAGGAAATCCAGTAAGCCCATGGAATACACGCTCACCCGCATCGACCCCGACGCCAAGCGTTATCCCCAGCAGCAGCGTCAGCCTGCGCGCGATCCGATGGAGGAGCAGGTCCATCGCAACATCTACCTGGGCAAACTCGAAAACCTGATGCAGGGCGCGGTCAACTGGGGGCGCAAGAATTCGATCTGGCCGTACAACTTCGGCCTGTCCTGCTGCTACGTCGAGATGGCGACCGCGTTCACGCCGACGCACGACATCGCGCGTTTCGGCGCCGAGGTCATCCGCGCATCGCCGCGTCAGGCCGACCTGATGGTCATCGCCGGTACCTGCTTCATCAAGATGGCGCCGGTGGTGCAGCGCCTGTACGAGCAGATGCTGGAGCCGAAGTGGGTGATCAGCATGGGTTCCTGCGCCAATTCGGGCGGCATGTACGACATCTATTCGGTGGTGCAGGGCGTGGACAAATTCCTGCCGGTCGACGTCTACGTGCCGGGCTGTCCGCCGCGTCCGGAGGCGTTTCTGCAGGGCTTGAACCTGCTGCAGGACGCCATCGGCAAGGAGCGCCGGCCGCTGTCGTGGGTGGTCGGCGATCAGGGCATCTACAAGGCCAATCAGCCGGCGCAGCGCGACCTCAAGCGCGCCGAGCGCATGGCTGCCACCACGCTGCGCTCACCGGACCAGGTATGAGCGCAGACGGTCCGACCCCGCAGACTGACAAGGGCGGCCAGCACGAGGTCGTGCGGGAGCTGTACGCCCGCTTCGGGGAAAATGCCTTCGTGTTCCAGCCCACGGTGGATCGTCTGCCGACCTTGTGGGTGCAGGCCGACAAGCTGGGGGACGTGCTGCGTTACCTCAAGAACACGGTGCCGCGTCCCTACAAGATGCTCTATGACCTCACCGCCGTCGACGAGCGCCTGCGCAAGCACCGGCCGGGGTTGCCGCCCGCGGATTTCACGGTGGTGTACCAGTTGCTGTCGATCGATCGCAACAACGACATACGCCTCAAGGTTGCGTTGCGCGGCGATGCGCCTTCGTTGCCCAGCATCACCAGCATTTATGTCAATGCCAACTGGTATGAGCGCGAGGTCTGGGACCTGTTCGGCATCACCTTCAACGGCCATCCGAACCTGCAGCGCATCATGCTGCCGCGCACCTGGCAGGGGCATCCGCTGCGCAAGGAGTACCCGGCGCGCGCGACCGAGTTCGACCCGTTCGCGCTGACCGCGGCCAAGCAGGACATCGAACAGGAAGCCCTGCTGTTCGACCCGGCCGAGTGGGGCATGAAGCGCGGCACCGCGGAAGAGGATTTCATGTTCCTCAACCTCGGCCCGAACCATCCGTCCGCGCACGGCGCGTTCCGCGTCGTGCTGCAACTCGACGGCGAGGAAATCGTCGATTGCGTGCCGGACATCGGCTATCACCACCGCGGTGCCGAGAAAATGGCCGAGCGCCAGTCCTGGCACAGCTTCATTCCCTACACCGACCGCATCGACTACCTCGGCGGTGTGATGAACAACCTGCCGTACGTGCTGGCGGTCGAGAAGCTCGCCGGCATCGAGGTGCCGGACCGGGTCAAGACCATCCGCGTGATGATGGCGGAGTTTTTCCGCATCACCTCGCACCTGCTGTTCTACGGCACCTTCTGTCAGGACGTCGGTGCGATGTCGCCGGTGTTCTACATGTTCGTCGACCGCCAGAAGGCCTACGACGTGATCGAGGCAGTCACCGGCTTCCGCATGCACCCGGCCTGGTTCCGCATCGGCGGCGTCGCCCACGACTTGCCTCAGGGCTGGGAAAAACTGGTGCGCGACTTCGTCGAATACCTGCCGAGGCGCCTCGACGAGTACCAGAAGGCGGCGCTGGGCAACGGCATCCTCAAGGTGCGTTCGCGCGATATCGCCGCCTACAACACCGAGCAGGCGATCGAGTGGGGCGTCACCGGTTCCGGACTGCGCGCCACCGGCTGCGCCTACGACCTGCGCAAGGCGCGGCCGTATTCGGGCTACGAGAATTTCGATTTCGAGGTGCCGATTGCGCACGGCGGCGACGTCTACGACCGCTGCGTGGTGCGCGTCGAGGAAATGCGCCAGAGCGTGCGCATCATCAAGCAGTGCCTCGAGAACATGCCGTCCGGCCCCTACAAGGCGGACCATCCGCTGACCTGTCCGCCGCCCAAGGAAAACACCCTGCAGGATATCGAGACCCTGATCACGCATTTTCTCGGCGTGTCCTGGGGCCCGGTGATCCCGGCGGGCGAGGCCAGCCAGATGATCGAGGCGACCAAGGGCATCAACAGCTACTACCTCACCAGTGATGGCAGCACCATGAGCTATCGCACGCGCATCCGCACACCGTCGTTCCCGCACCTGCAGCAGATTCCGTCCGTGATCAGGGGCAGCATGATTCCCGACCTGATCGCGTATATCGCCAGCATTGACTTCGTGATGGCCGATGTCGACCGATAACGTGATCAAGCTCGCCGATCTCGGCAGAAAGCAGTCGGGCAAGGCCGCGGCCTTCGTGCTCTCGGACGCCGAGCGCCACGAGATCGAGCACGAGTTGAGCCATTACCCGGACGGCCGTGCCGCCGGCATCGAGGCGCTGAAGATCGTGCAGAAGCACCGTGGCTGGGTGCCGGACGGTGCGATTGCGCCGATCGCCGATACCATCGGCATCAGCGCTGCCGATCTCGAAGGCGTCGCGACCTTCTACAACCTGATTTTCCGCCAGCCGGTCGGACGCCATGTGATCAAGGTCTGCGACAGCATTTCCTGTTTCCTCACCGGCTATGAAGACGTGAAGGCTGCACTCGAGCAGAAGCTCGGCGTGCGGCACGGCCAGACCACCGCCGATGGCCGCTTCACCCTGCTGCCGATCTGCTGCCTGGGCGCCTGTGACCGCGGGCCGACCCTGATGATCGATGACGACCTGCACGCCAATCTGACGCCGCAAAATATCGACCAGGTTCTGGAGGCCTACAAATGAGCGCCGCCGAATCCGATCGCATGAACAAGCCGCTGACGCGGAATATCCGTGCCGGTCAGGCGCCGCTGGACCTCAAGGCTTACGAGGCGGTGGGCGGTTATGTGTCGGTACGCAAGGCGATCAAGGAGCTGACGCCGCAAGGCGTACAGGGCGTCGTCAAGGATGCCAACCTGCGCGGCCGCGGCGGAGCCGGGTTCCCGGCCGGCATCAAGTGGAGCCTGGTGCCGATGGGTGCCGATGCCGGTGCCAAGTACTTGGTCTGCAACGCCGACGAGATGGAGCCGGGCACCTTCAAGGACCGCATGCTGATGGAGCACGACCCGCACCAGCTGGTCGAGGCGATGGTCACCGTCGGCTACGCGATACAGGCTTGCGCCGGGTATATCTTTCTGCGCGGCGAATATGTGCTGGCGGCGCAACGTCTCAATGCGGCGCTGGAACAGGCGCGTGCCGCCGGCTACCTTGGGCGCAATATTCTCGGCAGCGGCTGGGACTACGACGTCCACGTGCATACCGGCGCCGGCCGCTATATCTGTGGCGAAGAAACCGCGCTGATCAACTCGCTCGAAGGCAAGCGCGCCAATCCGCGCGCCAAGCCGCCGTTCCCGCAGATTTCGGGACTCTGGGGCCGGCCGACAGTGGTCAACAATGTCGAGACCCTGTGCAACGTGCCGCACATCGTCGTCAACGGCGCCGACTGGTTCAAGGGACTGAGCCAGGGCAAGTCCAAGGACGGTGGCACCAAGCTGTATGGCGCATCCGGACGTGTCCGGAATCCCGGCTGCTGGGAACTGCCGATGGGCACCACCGCGCGCGAGATCCTCGAAGTCCATGCCGGCGGCATGCAGGATGGGCTCAAGCTCAAGGCCTGGCTGCCGGGCGGCGCATCCACCGATTTCCTGGTCGAGGAGCATCTCGACCTGGCGATGGATTTCGACACGATCTCCAGGGCCGGTTCGCGCATGGGCACCGGCCTGCTTGCCGTGGTGGACGATCGCCAGAGCATCGTCTCGGTGGTGCGCAATCTCGAAGAGTTCTTCTCACGCGAATCCTGCGGCTGGTGCACGCCCTGCCGCGACGGACTTCCGTGGACCGTGCGGCTCCTGCGCGCGATCGAAAACGGACAGGGGCAGCCGGGCGACATCGAAGTGCTGGCGCGCATGACGCGCGCGCTGGGACCGGGCAGGACCTTCTGCGCACATGCCCCGGGTGCGATGGAGCCTCTGCAGTCCGCCATCAAGTTTTTCCGCCCGGAATTCGAGCGCGGTATCGTCCAGCCGGCGGTCGATACCTCCAAGCCCGGCGACAGCTGCTCGCTGCCGGCCTCCAGTGTCGAGTCCAACGGCCAGTTCCGTACTCAGGTTCTGCATCACACCGCATAAAGTTCAGACATGGCCACCATCCACATCGACGGCAAATCCTACGAGGTCAGCGGCGCGGAAAACCTGCTGCAGTCCTGCCTGTCACTGGGGCTGGACATCCCCTATTTCTGCTGGCATCCGGCGCTGGGCTCGGTCGGTGCCTGCCGCCAGTGCGCGGTCAAGCAGTTCAAGGACGAAAACGACAAGATGGGCCGCATCGTCATGTCGTGCATGACGCCTGCGGCCAACGGCACCTACATCTCGATCGAGGATGAGGAGGCGAAGAAGTTTCGTCAGGCCATCGTCGAATTCCTGATGACCAATCATCCGCACGACTGTCCGGTCTGCGAGGAAGGCGGGCATTGCCACCTGCAGGACATGACGGTGATGACCGGCCATCACAGCCGCAATTACCGTTTCGACAAGCGCACCCACCAGAACCAGGATCTGGGGCCGTTCATCGCCCACGAGATGAACCGCTGCATTTCCTGCTATCGCTGCGTCCGCTACTACAAGGATTACGCCGGCGGCACCGACCTCGGCGTGTTCGGCACCGCGAGCAACGTCTATTTCGGCCGCGCCGAAGACGGCACGCTGGAAAGCGAATTCTCCGGCAATCTCACCGAGGTCTGCCCGACCGGGGTGTTCACCGACAAGACCCACTCGGAGCGTTACAACCGCAAGTGGGACATGCAGTTCGCGCCCAGCGTCTGCACCGGCTGCGCGGTGGGCTGCAATATTTCGCCGGGCGAGCGCTATGGCGAGATCCGCCGCATCGAGAACCGCTACAACGGCGAGGTCAACGGCTATTTCCTCTGCGACCGCGGCCGTTTCGGCTATGGCTACACCAATCTCAAGGATCGGCCCCGGCGCGCCTACCTCAAGCACGACGGCCGCCTGATCGCGATCGAAAAGGGCGAGGCCCTCGCACAGGGCGGCAGCATGATCCGCCGTGCGAAAAAAATGATCGGCATCGGTTCGCCGCGCGCATCGCTGGAATCCAATTTCGCGTTGCGAGAACTGGTGGGCGCAGAGAATTTCTACAGTGGCATGTCGGTGCCGGAGCACGATCTGGTCGTGCGCGTCGTCGAAGCGCTCAAGGCCACGCCGGCCACCATCGCCACCATCGAGAGCATCGAGAATGCCGATGCGGTGCTGGTGCTGGGCGAGGATGTCACCAGCACGGCGCCACGCGTCGCGCTGGCGCTGCGCCAGGCGGCACGCGGCAAGGCCCGCGATCTCGGCGCGAAGAAGAGCGTGCCGGAATGGCAGGCGATCGCGCTGGCCGACCTGGTCCAAAAGGAAAAAAATCCGCTGTTCATCGTCACGCCGGATGCGACGCGGCTGGACGACGTGGCGACGAAAACCCGGCATGCCGCGCCGGACGATATTGCACGGCTCGGCCACGCCATTGCCGGATTGCTGGACGCCAAGGCGCCGCAGGTCAAGGGCCTGGCTGCCGCCGACCAGGCGCTGGCCCGGGAGATCGCCGATGTGCTGACTACAGCGCGTCGTCCGCTGATCGTGTCGGGTACCGGCGCCATGTCCGCCGCGGTGATTGAAGCGGCGGCCAATGTTGCAGCAGCCCTCAAGCGCCGCGACTCGGCGGTCGAGCTGTCGCTGGCGGTGCCGGAAGTCAACAGCGTCGGGCTGGCCCTGATGCAGGCCGGTGTTCTGGACCAGGCGTTCGCGGCGGCCAGCCGCGGCGAGGCCGATACCGTGGTCGTGCTGGAAAATGATCTCTACCGGCGTGCGCCGCGTGCCCAGGTCGACACCCTGTTCGCCGATGTCAAGGCGGCGATCGTGCTCGATCACCAGATGACCGCGACGGCCGAGCGCGCCAGCCTGCTGCTGCCGGCGGCCAGCGTCTTCGAGGGCGACGGCACCTTCGTCAGCATGGAAGGCCGTGCGCAGCGGCACTACCAGGTGTTCGAAGCCAGCTACTACAACAAGGACATCGCCACGCTCGAAGCCTGGCGCTGGCTGTCGGAGCTGGGCAGCAAATCCTGGCCCGTGCTCGATGACGTCATCGCCGCCTGCGCGAGCGCCCTGCCGCAACTGGCGTCGATGGCAGATGCGGCGCCCAGCGCGAAATTCCGGGTCGACGGCATGAAGCTTTCACGCGAGCCGCATCGTTACAGCGGCCGCACCGCGATGCGCGCCAACATCAGCGTGCATGAACCGCGCCAGCCGCAGGACGCGGATACGGCGCTGAACTTCTCGATGGAAGGCTACAACGGCATCGGCAAGCCCGATCGTCCGTCGGCGCTGCTGCCGTTTGCCTGGGCGCCGGGATGGAATTCGCCGCAGGCCTGGAACAAGTTCCAGGCCGAGGTCGGCGGACATCTGCGCGGCGGCGATGCCGGCGTGAAAGTGTTCACGGCAGGCGGCCAGGGGTTCAGCTACTACGGCGAAATTCCGGCGGCATTTACCGCACCGCAAACGGGATTCCGTGCGCTGGCGCTGCATCGTCACTTCGGCGAAGAGGAGTTGTCCTCGCGCGCGCAGCCGGTAGTCGAGCGCGCGGCGCCGGCGACAGCGGTGCTGAATGCCGCCGATGCGCAGCGCCTGGGCCTCAATGGCAGGGTCACCATCACCGTCGAAGGCCAGACCCTGACGCTGCCTTTGCACGCCAGCACAACCTTGCCGCAGGGTTTGGTGGGGCTGCCCGCCGGATTCAGGGATGTGCCGCTGCTGAGTGCCGGCAGCGTCGCGCAGTTGTCCAAGGGAGGCTGAGGCGATGGCGCTCTGGCATCTGTTCCTCGGTATTTTCCCGGTGGTGGCGCAGCCTTTCATCGCGACCGCAATCTGCACCTTCCTGATCCTGCTCTGCCTGATCCTGTCGGCGGCCTGGATGATCTGGCTGGAGCGCCGTCTGCTGGGCCTGTGGCAGGACCGCTACGGACCCAACCGGGTGGGGCCGCTGGGACTGGGCATCGTCATCGCCGACATGCTCAAGATCTTTTTCAAGGAAGACTGGCTGCCGCCGTTCGTGGACAAGGCGACCTTCCTGATCGCGCCGGTGATCGCCATGAGCATGATGCTGCTGGCGTTCTCGATCGTGCCGATCACGCCAAGCATCGGCGTCGCCAATCTCAATCTCGGCCTGCTGTTTTTCTTCGCCATTGCCGGACTGTCGATCTATGCCGTGGTGCTGGCCGGCTGGTCGTCCAACAGCAAGTACGCGCTGATCGGCGGCCTGCGCTCATCGGCGCAGATGATCTGCTACGAGGTGTTCATGGGCATCTCGCTGATGGGAGTGGTGATGCTCTCCGGCTCGTTCAACCTGCGCGACATCGTCAACGCGCAGCAGGACTGCTGGTTCATCGTGCCGCAGTTTCTGGGATTCTGCGTTTTTGCCCTGGCGGGGATCGCGGTGACGCATCGCACGCCGTTTGACCTTCCCGAGGCCGAATCCGAGCTTGCGGCGGGCTACCACACCGAATATTCGAGCATGAAGTTCGGCATGTTCTTCGTCGGCGAATACGTCGGCATCGTGCTGGTCTCGGCCCTGATCGTGACGCTGTTTTTCGGCGGCTGGAACGGCCCACTGCTGCCGCCGTTGGCGTGGTTCTGCCTGAAGACGCTGTTCTTCATGGCGTTCTTCATCCTGCTGCGCGCCGCATTGCCGCGGCCGCGCTATGACCAGATGATGGCCGCCGGCTGGAAAGTCTGCCTGCCACTGGCGCTGCTCAACATGCTGGTGACCGCGGCCATCGTGCTGTGGAAAGTCGGCCCGGCCGTATGAGGGGCCTGAGCATGAATATTCTCAAGGGCGTCTATACGCAGCTGCGCAGCCTGTTCATGATTTTCATGCACACCTTCCGCAGGCGCGACACCATTCTCTATCCCGAGGTCATGCCGTACCTGCCGCCGCGGTATCGCGGCCGTATCGTGCTGACGCGCGATCCCGACGGCGAGGAGCGCTGCGTCGCCTGCAATCTCTGCGCGGTGGCCTGTCCGGTCGCCTGTATCTCGCTGCAGAAGGCCGAGAAGGACGACGGCCGCTGGTACCCGGAATTCTTCCGTATCAATTTCTCGCGTTGCATTTTCTGCGGGCTCTGCGAAGAGGCCTGTCCGACCAATGCGATCCAGTTGACGCCGGATTTCGAGATGTGCGAGTACAACCGCCAGAACCTGGTTTACGAAAAGGAAGACCTGCTGATCAGCGGTACCGGGAAGTATCACGATTACAACTTCTACCGGGTCGCCGGCATGGCCATCGCCGGCAAGCCGAAAGGCGCTGCGCAGAATGAAGCGCAGCCGGTCGATGTGAAAACTCTGCTGCCGTAAGGGGAGTCGCGAGCCGCATGGAAATCTGTTTCTACATTGCCGCCTTCGTCGCCGTGTATTCGACGGTGTCGGTGGTGATCGGTACCAACCCGGTGCATGCGCTGCTGTACCTGGTGGTGTCGCTGCTGGCGGTTGCCGCAATATTCTTCACGCTCGGTGCGCCGTTTGCCGGCGCGCTCGAAGTGATCGTCTACGCCGGCGCGATCATGGTGCTGTTCGTGTTCGTGATCATGATGCTCAACCTCGGCCGCGCCGACGTCGAGCAGGAAAAACTCTGGCTGGCGCCAAAGGTCTGGGTCGGCCCGACGCTGCTGTCGCTGGTGCTGCTGGTGGAATTGATGAGTGTGCTGGTGCCGTCCGCGCATCATGGCGCCGGCCTTGGTGAAGTCGATGCGCGGGCCGTTGGCGCGGCGCTGTATGGCCCCTACCTGCTGGCGGTCGAGCTGGCTTCGATGCTGTTGCTGGCGGCGCTGGTCGCGGCCTACCACCTGGGCAAACATGATTAAGGGAACGACCACACCATGAATGCCGTCGCTGGAATTCCGATGGAACACGGCCTGCTGCTGGCCGCCGCGCTGTTTTCGCTGGGCCTGCTCGGCGTGATGGTCCGGCGCAACATCATCTTCGTGCTGATGTGCATCGAGATCATGATGAACAGCGCGGCGCTCGCCTTCATCGTCGCCGGCAGCCGCTGGCAGCAGGCCGATGGCCAGATCATGTTCACCCTGATCATCACCCTGGCCGCCGCCGAGGCCAGCATCGGACTGGCGCTGGTGCTGCAGCTGCACAAGCGTTTCCGCACGCTGGATCTGGACGCCGCCGCGGAGATGAAGGGATGAGCGACAAGCTTTTTCAACTGCTGCCGCTGGTATTCATTCTGCCGCTGATCGGCTTCGTTCTGCTGGCTTTCGTCCGTGGCCGCATCAGCGAGAACGTCGCCGCCGTCATTGGCGTCGGTTCGGTTGGCCTGTCGGCGTTGCTGACGCTGCTGATTGGCATGCAGTTCATGAGCCACCCGCCGGCGGGTGGTGCTTACACCGAGCTTCTGTGGAACTGGATGAACGCCGGCGGCTTTGCGCCGAAACTGGCGTTACGGCTCGATGCGCTGTCGCTGGTGATGATGTCGGTGGTCACCGGCGTCGGCTTCATGATCCACCTGTCCGCCTCGTGGTACATGCGCGGCGATGAGGGCTATGCCCGTTTCTTCTCCTATATGAACCTGTTCATCGCCAGCATGCTGTTTCTGGTGCTGGGCGATAACCTGCTGTTCCTGTACCTGGGCTGGGAGGGCGTGGGCCTGACGTCCTACCTGCTGATCGGCTTCTGGTACAAGGACGTTGAAAATGGCCTGGCGGCACGCAAGGCCTTTGTCGTGACCCGCGTCGGCGACACCCTGATGACGATCGGCCTGTTCATGCTGTTCCATGCACTGGGCACGCTCAACATCCAGGACCTGATGCAGCAGGCACAGACGGTCTGGCCGCAGGGATCGACCGAGTTGACGGTCGCGACGTTCCTGCTGCTCGGCGGCGCGGTCGGCAAATCGGCGCAACTGCCGCTGCAGACCTGGTTGCCGGATGCCATGGCCGGTCCCACGCCGGTCAGCGCGTTGATCCATGCCGCGACCATGGTCACCGCCGGCGTCTACCTGATTGCGCGCACGCATGTGCTGTTCGAGCTGTCGCCGCTGACGCTGGAATGCGTTGGCTGGGTCGGCGGCCTGACCCTGCTGCTGGCGGGATTCACCGCGCTGACGCAGACCGACATCAAGAAAATCCTTGCGTACTCGACCATGTCGCAGATCGGTTACATGTTCCTGGCGCTGGGCGTCGGCGCGTGGCAGCCGGCCATCTTCCACCTGATGACGCATGCCTTCTTCAAGGCGCTGCTGTTCCTCGCGGCCGGTTCGGTGATTCTGTCGGTGCACCATGAGCAGGACATCTTCAAGATGGGCGGATTGCGCAAGCAGTTGCCGCTGACTTTCTGGTGTTTCCTGACCGGTAGCCTGGCGCTGGTGGCGTTCCCGGGCACGGCCGGGTTCTTCAGCAAGGATGAAATCCTGTTCGAGGCCTATGCCAACGGCCATGCCACGCTCTACTACATGGGGCTGTTCGGCGCTTTTCTCACCGGCATCTACACTTTCCGCCTGATCTTCATCGCCTTCTTCGGCGAGCCGCAGGCAAAAGTGCATGTTCCGCACGGCATCGATCACAGCCTGCCGCTGCTGGTGCTGGCGGCGCTGTCGCTGCTCGGGGGGCTGATCCATCTGCCGCTCGACAGTGTGCTGCCCGAAGCGCATATCTCTGCCGCCATGCAGCAGATGGAGCGCCCGCTGCAGCTGGCTTCGGTGGCGGTGTCGCTGGCCGGTATCGCCATTGCCTGGTTCCTGTTCCACCGCAATCGCGCGTTGGCGGCTTCGATCAAGGCCTCCGCCGTCGGCAGCCTGCTGTTTCGCTATTGGCGCTCGGCGTGGGGCTTCGACTGGCTCTATGACCTGCTGTTCGTGCGGCCCTACAAATGGTTGGCGCAAATCAACCGTGACGATGTCATCGACGTGATCGTCGGGGGCATTCCCGTGGCGTTCCACCGCATGAATGCTTTCCTGTCTGCAACCCAGAACGGGCAACTGCGCTGGTATGCAGGGGCCATGGGTATCGGCGCCTGTCTGGTGATTGCCGTGGTGGTGTTCCTATGATTCTGGTCTGGTTGATCCTGCTCCCCTTCATCGGCGGCCTGCTGTGCTGGCTGGGCGAGCGCGTGATGGGAATCAAGTTCCCGCGCTGGGTTGCGTTGCTGACCATGCTGCTGTCGCTGGGCCTGTCGATCATGCTGTGGATGCAGGGCGATTATTCGCTGGCGCAGATCGGCACCTCGCATCCGCAGTGGGTGGTGGAATACCAGGTGGCGTGGATCCCGCGTTTCGGCATTTCCTTCCACCTCGGACTCGACGGCCTGTCGCTGCTGCTGGTGGTGCTGACCAACCTGCTCGGCGTGATGGCGGTGGTCTGCTCGTGGCGTGAAATCTCCGACAAGGTCGGATTCTTCCATCTCAACCTGCTGTGGAACCTGGGCGGCGTGGTCGGCGTGTTCCTTGCGCTGGACCTGTTCCTGTTCTTCTTCCTGTGGGAAATGATGCTGGTGCCGATGTACTTCCTGATCGCGCTGTGGGGCCATAACACCCCGGGCGGCAAGGGCCGCATCCACGCTGCGATGAAATTCTTTATATACACGCAGGCCAGCGGACTGGTGATGCTGGTTGCGATCCTGGGACTGGTATTTGCCAACTATGCCAGCAGTGGCGTGATCACGTTCGATTACAACGACCTGCTGAAAGCGCACCTGTCGCCGCAACTGTCCTACCTGCTGATGCTCGGCTTCTTCGTCGCCTTCGCAGTGAAGATGCCGGTACTGGGCTTTCATTCGTGGCTGCCCGATGCGCACTCGCAGGCGCCGACGGCTGGCTCGGTCGATCTCGCCGGCATCCTGCTCAAGACCGCGGCCTACGGCATGCTGCGCTACCTGCTGCCGCTGTTCCCGCAAGCCTCCGCGAGTTTTGCGCCCGTGGCCATGTGGCTCGGGGTCGCCGGCATCATCTATGCCGCGATCATGGCCTACGCGCAGACCGACATGAAGCGGTTGGTGGCGTACACCTCGATCTCGCACATGGGCTTCGTGATGATCGGCATTTTCGCCGGGACCCAGATGGCGCTGCAGGGCGTCGTCGTGCAGATGATCGCGCACGGCATTTCCGCTGCCGGCCTCTTCATCCTCTGCGGTGAAATCTATGAGCGCCTGCACACGCGCGACATGCGCAAGATGGGCGGACTGTGGTCGCGTTTCCCCTACCTGCCGCCGATCATGCTGTTCTTCTGCGTCGCTTCGCTGGGTCTGCCGGGCCTCGGTAATTTCGTCGGCGAGTTCCTGATCCTGATGGGCAGCTTCAAGGTTGCCACGGCAGTCACCATTGCCGCGACCGCCGGCATGGTCCTGTCGGTGGTGTATGCGCTGATCCTGGTGCAGCGCGCGCTGCATGGCGTGCCGAATGCGGAAACACATCCGGTCAGCGATTTGTCGAAGCGCGAACTGGTGATGATGCTGTCGCTGATGGCGATCCTGGCCTGGGTCGGGCTGTTCCCGCAAACCATCCTGAACACTTCCAACGCAGCCATGCACAACGTGCAGCAGATCTACCAATCCGCGCAGGCGCACAGCGGAGCCGGCACGCCATGATGTTCACCCACGCCCAATGGCTCGCGCTGCTGCCGATCCTGCTGACCAGCGCCACCGCCATCGCCGTGATGTCCGCGATCGCGATCAGGCGCAATCACTGGTGGAACGCCACCATCAGCGTCGCCGGCCTCAACCTTGCGCTGATCTCCACGTTCTTCGCCGCCTACTGGGGCGCGCAGATGGTGACGCCGCTGCTGGTGGTCGACAACTACGCCGTGTTCTACATGGCGATGATCCTGGTGATGACGCTGGCCACGGCGACGCTGCTGCACGCCTACATGTCCGGCTACGACGGCAACAAGGAAGAAATCTACCTGCTGCTGGTGCTGTCGTCGCTGGGCGCGGTGCTGCTGGCCTGCAGCTCGCATCTGGCATCGATGTTCATCGGCATCGAGCTGCTGTCGATCCCGCTGTACGGCATGATCGCCTACCCGGTGAAGCTCAAGCACGCGCTCGAGGGCGGCATCAAGTATCTGGTGCTGTCGGCGGTGGCATCGGCGTTCCTGCTGTTCGGCATGGCACTGATCTATTCGCAGACCGGCACGCTGTCGTTCGACGGCATCGCAGTATGGATACACGCCGCCGGCGCGGCCAACGGCATCCTGCTGATTGGTGCGGCGCTGGTGCTGGTCGGACTCAGCTTCAAGATTTCTGCCGTGCCGTTCCACCTGTGGACGCCAGACGTCTACGATGGCGCGCCGGCGCCAATCACCGGCTACCTCGCCACCGCCTCCAAGACCGCGGCGTTCGCGGTACTGCTGCGCTTCTTCATCGAAGGCGGCTTCTACCGCTACGGCAGCCTGCTCGATGTGCTGACCGCGATCGCGGTGGCGTCGATCCTGGTCGGCAATATCGCGGCGCTGTTCCAGAACAACGTCAAGCGCATGCTGGCGTATTCCTCCATCGCGCAC
The DNA here is from genome assembly GCA_035565075.1 of Stenotrophobium sp. GTDB lineage: Bacteria > Pseudomonadota > Gammaproteobacteria > Nevskiales > Nevskiaceae > Stenotrophobium. The sequence continues at coordinate 8,612 of DATMTG010000051.1, read as the reverse complement.
ATGGGCTACGTGCTGGTGGCGGTGATCGCGATCGGCCCGCTCGGCACCGAGGCCGTCGGCGCTTACCTGTTGACCTACGTCGTCGCCACGCTCAGCGCCTTTGGCGTCGTTACCCTGATGTCCAGCCCGTTCAACAACGAGCGCGATGCGACGTTGTACTACGACTACCGCGGGTTGTTCTGGCGCCGGCCGTATCTCACCTCGATCATGACCGTGGCCATGCTGTCGCTGGCGGGTATCCCGCTCACGGCCGGGTTCATCGGCAAGTTCTATGTCGTCGCGGCCGGCGTTGACGCGCGGCTGTGGCTGTTGGTGGGCACGGTCGTCGTCGGCAGCTCCATCGGCCTGTACTACTACCTGCGCCTGATGATCACCCTGTTCCTGCTCGACCCGCAGCGCCGCCGTTTCACCGCGCCGCTGAACTGGGCGCAGCAGATGGGCGGTTACATGGTAGTGGCGCTGATGCTGCTGATGCTCCTGCTCGGCATCTACCCGCAGCCGTTCATCAATCTCATTCATGCTGCGGGTTTGATCGCCGGCTGATCATCAGGGCGGGTCCATAGATGGTTTGAGGACAGGCTCCAGCGCCCAAGGTTATCGTGCGGGCCAGCCTGAGACCGCATCATCGCTGGATCAAACCGTGGCCACTCGAACCGCGGGCGGCGACAATAGCGCAAACTGTCTTGCACTGACTGGAACCTGCCTTGCGCCCATCGCGTTTACCCGAAGCTCCTGACGCTGCGCCGCCCGACTGGCGCGTGATCCACACGCTATGGCCGTACCTGCGCGAATTTCCCCTGCGCGTGGTGCTGGCGATGGCCTGCCTGATCGGGGCCAAGCTGGCGGGCGTGACGCTGCCGATGCTGATGAAGCATCTGGTCGACGCGCTCAGCGGCAAGCACGGGCCGCTGGTGGTGCCGATGGCGTTGTTGCTGGCCTACGGCGGCCTGCGCTTTCTCAACATCATCTTCGGCGAATTGCGCGACCTGATTTTCGGCCGCGTCGCCGAGCGTGCGCAGCGCCGCGCCGCGCTGCGGGTGTTCAAGCACCTGCACGGGCTCGATCTGGATTTTCACCTGTCGCGCCGCACCGGCGGGCTGTCGCGCGATATCGAACGCGGCGTTGCCGGCATCAATTTCCTGCTGCGTTTCATGCTGTTCAATATCCTGCCGACACTGCTGGAAATCGCGATGGTGGCCGGTATCCTGCTGTTCAATTACGGCGCCAGTTTCGCACTGATCACGCTGTTGTCGGTGCTGCTCTACATCGTGTTCTCGATCGTGGTGACCGAGTGGCGCACGAAGTATGTGCGTGCCGCCAACACGCTGGATTCGCGTGCCAATACCCGTGCCATCGACAGTCTGCTCAATTACGAAACGGTCAAGTACTTCGGTAACGAGGCGCACGAGGCCGAGCACTACGACCGCTCGCTGGCGCAGTGGGAGCGGGCGCTGATGCAGAACCGCCTGTCACTGTCGACGCTCAACATCGGCCAGTCGCTGATCGTCGCCGGCAGCGTGACCTGGATGATGATTCTTGCCGCGCAGAAGGTCAGCAACGGGCAGATGACGCTGGGCGATTTCGTCGCCGTCAACGCCTACATGATGCAGTTGTTCGTGCCGCTGAATTTTCTCGGCTTCGTCTATCGTGAAATCCGCCGCGCGCTGGCCGACATGGCGCGCATGTTCGGCCTGCTCGACCAGGTTGCAAAAGTCTCGGACGCGACCGGGGCGCAGGTGATGCAGGCGGCCAGTGCCGGCGTGCGCTTCGACAAGGTCAGCTTCGGCTACGACGACCAGAGGCAGATCCTGCACGAGGTCAGTTTCGAGATTCCGGACGGCCATACCGTGGCGGTGGTCGGACCCAGCGGCTCCGGCAAGTCGACGCTGGCGCGGCTGCTGTTCCGGTTCTACGACACGGACAGCGGCAGCATCCGCGTCAACAACGTGGACGTCCGTGAAATCAGTCAGGGCAGCCTGCGCGCACACATCGGCGTGGTGCCGCAGGATACCGTGCTGTTCAACGACACCCTGTATTACAACATCGAATACGGGCGCCCCGGCGCCAGCCGCAGCGAGGTCGAACACGCCGCCAGACTGGCCCATCTCGACACCTTCATCGCGCGCTTGCCGGCCGGTTATGAAACGCCGGTGGGCGAGCGTGGCCTCAAACTCTCCGGCGGCGAGAAGCAGCGCGTCGCCATCGCCCGCGCGCTGCTCAAGAATCCGGCGATCATGATTTTCGACGAGGCGACCTCGTCGCTCGATTCGGGTTCGGAACAGGCTATCCTGTCGGCGATCCGCGAGGTCGCGGCGCATCGTACCACGCTGGTCATCGCCCACCGCCTGTCGACGATCACCGATGCCGACCAGATCATCCTGCTCGATCACGGGCGCATCGCCGAGCGCGGCAGCCATGCGCAGCTGCTGGCCGCCGATGGCGCCTATGCCAGGCTCTGGCGCATGCAGCAGCGCGAGCACTCGGGTCAGAAGGCGCACGGCGCAACGCTTCACGCCACTGGCGATATCGACTAACTTGGACGCGCGACGGGTGCGCAGACGCTTTTGCACGGGGATCGGATAACGGACATGGACCTTGGATTCTTACGCTCATTGAATTTCCGGGACGAGCTGCTCAAGCGCCTGATCACGCCCGAGATCGAGGCGGTGGTCGAGCGCATCCCCAAGCCGGTCGGCAGCTTCGGCTACGATCCGTGGGGTTACAACGAGAACATGGTCAAGCTGGGGCTCGGCATCACCCACCTGCTGTACGAGAAATATTTCCGCGTCACCACCAGCGGCCTGGAAAACATTCCGGCCAGCGGTCGCGTGCTGATCGTGCCGAACCACAGCGGACAGCTGCCGATGGATGGCGTGCTGACCGGCTACGCGCTGGCCACCAATCCACATGCGCCGCGTGCGGCACGCGCGATGATCGAGCGATTCTTCCCGACCGTGCCGTGGCTGGGCAACATCCTCAACGGGCTGGGCGCGGTGATCGGCGATCCCGTCAACTGCGTGAGGATGCTGCAGAAGGACGAGGCCATCATCGTGTTTCCGGAGGGCGTGCGCGGCTCCGGCAAGCTCTACAAGCATCGCTATCAGTTGCAGCGCTTCGGCAATGGCTTCATGCACATGGCGATCGACAACAAGGCGCCGATCGTGCCGTGCGGCATCGTCGGCTGCGAGGAGACCATGCCGTCGCTGTACAACATTGCCCCGCTGGCCGGACTGCTGGGCATACCCTATGTGCCGGTGGCGCCACCGCTGCCGCTGCCGGCGCGCGTGCATATCAGTTTCGGCAGGCCGATGCGGTTCAAGGGCTCCGGCGACAGCGAAGAGGCGGTGACCGCGCAGGTCGAAGAGGTCAAGGACGCGATACGCGCGCTGATCGAGCAGGGCTTGCGGCAACGCACCAGCATCTATCGTTAGAGAGTCTCCGATGAGCGCAAAAATGGCAGAAAAGAAAACCGTGCTGGTGACCGGTGCCGCGGGGTCGCTGGCCAAGCGGGTGATCGCCCGCCTGCACGGCAAATACAACCTGGTCGTGGTGGATTTCCGCCGCAAGGTTGAAACCGACGCCGGCATTCCGAGCTACAAGGTGGAGATCTTCAAGCGCGGTTTCGAGGATATCTTTCGCGCGCACAAGATCGATGCGGTGATCCACATCGGCCGTGTCTTCGCTCACGAATCGACGCGGCAGAACCGCTACAACGCCAACGTGCTCGGCACCCGCAAGCTGCTGGAGCTGTGCCGCAAGTATGGCGTCGGGCAGGTGATGATCCATTCCACCTATTTCGTCTACGGCGCCAGCGCCTACAATCCGGCGCTGATCGATGAGAATGCGCCGCTCAAGGCCAGTGAGGTGACGCAGGACCTGGTCGACTCGGTGGAGCTGGAGTCGCTCGCCAGCATCTACCTGTGGAAACACCCGGATCTGCACATCACCATCCTGCGGCCCTGCAACGTGCTGGGTCCGGGCGTGCGCAACAGCATGTCGTTGCTGCTGTCGCGATCGCTGGCGCCGGTGCTGATGGGTTTTTCGCCGCTGATGCAGTTCCTGCATGTGGACGACATGGCCGACGCGCTGGTCGTCGCTTTCGAGCAGAACAAGCCGGGCATCTACAACGTCGCGCCCGACGACTGGGTCGCGTACCAGGAGGCGGTGGCGCAGTGCGGCTGCAGGAAGCTGCCGGTGCTGTCGATACCGCCAATGGTGCCGCGGCTGGTCAGCAACCTGCTGAACTGGAATTCGTTCTTCCCGCCGTACCTGGTCAATTACTTCAAGTATCCGGTCATCATCGAGGGAAAGCTGTTCCGCGAAACCTTCGGCTGGACGCCGCGGCGCAGCCTCAACGATATCTTCAGCTATTACCGCAAGAACAAGCTCCTGCCCCCGTAGCTTTTTGCTATCGCCTGACTGAAAACATTTCATTTCAGTTGCGGCCAGCGGGACGCTAGACTGCTGCGGCATCGACGAAACAGGAGAACGACGTGAGCAAGGAAAACAGTGCGCCGAAAATCGACATCGGCATGAGCAAGGAGCAGCGCAAGGCGATAGCCGGCGGGCTGTCTCATCTGCTGGCCGACGAATACACGCTGTATCTCAAGACCCATAATTTCCACTGGAACGTGACCGGGCCGATGTTCAGCACGCTGCACCTGATGTTCGAGACGCACTACAACGAATCGGCGCTGGCGGTGGACCTGGTGGCCGAGCGCATCCGCGCGCTGGGTTTCCCCGCGCCCGGGACCTACAAGCAGTACGCCGCGCTTTCGTCCATCGGCGAGACCGACGGCGTGCCGGAGGCACTGGAGATGGTGCGGTTGCTGACCAAGGCGCACGAAGCCTGCGCCAAGACCGCGCGCAGCGTGTTTCCGCTGGCCGATGCCGCCAACGACGAACCGACCGCCGACCTGCTGACCCAGCGCATGCAGGCGCACGAGAAGACCGCGTGGATGCTGCGCAGCCTGCTCGAGTGAATCCACCCGCGCCCACGCCGCTGCTGGCGGTGCGCCGCCTGCGCGTGCAGTACCGCATTCCGGGGCGCTGGCCGTGGAGCCGGGCGGGCACGCTGCGCGCCGTGGAGGAATTGAATTTCAACCTGCACGCCGGGCAGACGCTGGGCGTGGTGGGCGAATCCGGTTGTGGCAAGTCGACGCTGGCGCGCACCTTGATCGGCCTGCAGTCCGCGCACTCCGGCTCGATCAAGTATCAGGGCCGCGACATCACGCATCTCGACAAGGCCGGCTGGCAGCCGCTGCGGCGCGAAATCCAGATGGTGTTCCAGGACCCGCTGGCGAGCCTCGATCCGCGCATGAGCATCGGCCGCATCATCGCCGAGCCGCTGGAGTCGCTGTGCCCGGAGATGGATCGCGACGCACGCAACGCACGGGTGATTGAAACCATGCACGGCGTCGGGCTGTCGCCGGAGCTGGTCAACCGCTATCCGCATGAGTTCTCCGGCGGCCAGTGCCAGCGCGTCGGCATCGCCCGCGCCCTGGTCGTGCGCCCGAAGCTCATGATCTGCGACGAGCCGGTGTCGGCGCTGGACGTGTCGGTGCAGGCGCAGATCATCAACCTGCTCGCCGAACTGCGGCGCAGGCACGGCATGGCGATGATCTTCATCGCGCACGATCTTGCGGTCGTGCGTCACCTGAGCCAGCGGGTGCTGGTGATGTATCTGGGCCGGATGATGGAGCAGGCCGACTGCGAGACGCTGTTCGGCACGCCGGCGCATCCGTATACCAAGGCGCTGCTGTCGGCGATTCCGCGCGACTTCGCGGCGCAGGATGGTGGCCAGCGGCGGCAGATTTTGGAAGGCGAAATTCCAGGTCCTGCGAATCCTCCGCCGGGCTGCGTGTTCGCGACGCGTTGCCCGATGGCGGACGAGCGTTGCAGCCGCCAGGTGCCGCATGTGCACAGCCTGGCCAACGGCAGCGCGGCCGCCTGTCACTACGTCAGGCAGGCGGCCTGAGTGCTGCCGCGTTTCAGGGTGCGCAGTGCGGCCGGCGGCCTTGCGCCTGCGCCTGCTGGTAGATCGGCAGGTCCTGCGGCAGCCGTGCCTGCAGTTGCGCGATGCGGGTTTCGTCCGAAGGGTGGGTCGATAGCATTTCCGCCGGCTTCTGGCCGCCGGCGCGCATCATGTTCTGCCACAGCGTGATGGCGGCGCGCGGATCGAAGCCGGCGCGCGACATCAGGTCCATGCCGAGCATGTCGGCCTCGCTTTCCTGCGCGCGCGAATGCGGCAGCAGGAAAAACACGTTGCCGGCAATGCCGAACACCTGCGGGTCGACGCCCGCCGCGGCGCCGGCGACCTGCGACACGCCCTGCGCCAGCATCTGCTCGGAGACGCGCTCCGCGCCGTGGTTGGCGAGCACGTGCGAGACCTCGTGGCCGAGTACCGCGGCCAGCTGGTCCTGCGTGGTCGCCACTTTCAGCAGGCCGGTGTAGACGCCGATCTTGGCGCCAGGCAAGGCAAACGCATTGACCTGGTCGTCCTGGAAAACCTGCACCTCCCAGGCGCGGCCGTCGTTGAGCTGGGCGGTGATGGCGCGGGCGACGCAGCCGACATAGGCCGAGGTCCCGGCGTCGCGCGTGACCGGCAGTTTTTTCTTCATGTCGTTGAACGAGGCCACGCCCATCTGGTCCATCTGGCCGGCCGAGACCAGCATCAGCTGGCTGCGGCCCAGCGGCGAGGTGGCGCAAGCGGCCAGTGCGGCGGCGGTGACCAGTGCAGCGAGGCAGGCTTTCAATTGCTGATTCATATCGAATCTGTCTTGGGCGTTTCCGGGCCCTTTGCGGGCTGCTGAAATACCCGCTGCATGACGAAATCGGGTGTGACCTGCTCGCCTGACAGCAGCATCGCCAGCAGTTCGCCGCCGAGAACCTGGGGTGCGATCACCACGTCCGGCTGCGTCAGTTTCACCCGGCTCAGGTGGTGCGCGTCGTTGACTGCGGCCACGGTGCGCGCGGTGCCCTGCAGCTCCTTGACGGCGAGCACCACGAATGCATTTTCGGAATCGTCGGCCAGCATCGCCAGCACCGCTTCGGCGCGATCGGCGCCGGCTTCCTTCAAGGCTTCGATGCTGCTCGGGTCGCCCACCACGAAATCCACATCCTTGAGCGAGCCTTCTTCCGGAGCTTCGCGCAGCAGGCGTGTGACCGGACGGCCGCGCCGGTGCAGTTCGTGCCAGGTGTTGAGTGCCAGCGAAGTGTTGCCGATCACCACAAAATGGTTTTCACGTTTCATGCCGGTTCCCTTGCGTTGGACGATGCGTTGCAGACTGCGGCCGACCATGGGGGCGATCACCGCGGTCAGCGATGTCGCGAACACGGCGACGCCGAGCACGATGACCGAGATCGTGAACAGTTTGGCATCGGAGGTCTGTGGAATGATATCGCCGTAGCCGACGGTGGTCATGGTGACCATCGAGAAGTAGAGCGCAGTGACCATGTCGGTGATGGGCGGCTTGAAATCGGCGCCGATGTAATACGCGCCGAACATGGCATACATCAGCAGCATCGCCACCGAGGTCAGTGCGAACAGCGTGCTGGCGGCAACACTGGCACGGTTGAACTGGCGCCAGGCCGTCGACAGCGCGACCAGCATGAACACGAAGTAGCAGAACAGGACGGTACTGTCCGGTCGGCCCGCGAACAAGGTGTTGAGCGCAGCCGCGGCGACCAGCAGCAGCGCCATCGTCCAGGCCAGGCGCGAGCGCAGCAGCAGACCCAGCGCCATCATCAGCATGCCGCCGCCAATCAGCAGCGGCGGCAGGAATCTCGGTTGCAGGTGCAGGGCCCCGCTGACGATCTGCTGGGCATAGCTGCGCCAGTCGACGCCAAGGTCATTGCGCAGCAGCCAGATGCCGCCCAGCGCAAACATCAGCGCCAGCGGCGCGTGCGGAAACCAGTACTGCCCACGCACGGCATGGTGGAGCCGCTGCAGTTGCGCGCGCAGGCGCGGTGCCGAGGCGAGGGTGATGAGCGGCAACGAGGATCTCCTCAGGATGTGATCTTGTACGCGAGCCGAATCCGGCCGGGATGGGCGAAGGCAGGCGTGACCTTAACAAGAAGCGTGAACCCGGGCCATGCGATGGGTGCGCGTGCAGCGGTAGTTTCATGCACGCCTGGCGCGGGCAGGGGTCGTCGCGCATTTCAAAAAATTTCGGTAGAGTCTGGATCGAGCATTGCTCAGGGATGGCGGCTCCGGCTGTGGTCGGGCGGGCCGCATGGTTAGGCGGCTGCGGCCGTTTGTTCTGAAGGGAAGGTTTGATATGGCTGATCGCGAGACAGGCACCGTGAAGTGGTTCGACAACGCCAAGGGCTATGGATTCATCCAGCGCAGCGCCGGCGATGACGTATTCGTGCATTTCCGTGCCATCAAGGGGGAAGGGTATCGCACCCTGCAGGAAGGACAGCAGGTGCAGTTCAACGTGGTGCAGGGGCAGAAAGGTTTGCAGGCGGAGGATGTCGCCGTCGTCTGAGCGGGTGTGAAAAATTGAAGACGCCAGTGGTGCAGGCCACTGGCGTTTTTCTTGTCCGGCCGTTACTGCGCTGACAGGCCCCGAGCCGGGACCCGGACTTGTCGGGCCGGTCACCCGCTCTGA
>DATMTG010000050.1:0-2135 GCA_035565075.1 Stenotrophobium sp. | reverse complement strand
ACGCAGCCGTACCCGGCCGCGTCGCCACCGAAGCCCACGCAGCCCAGGTCACGAAAGCGGTGAACTGGTGCAGCTCGGTGGAATCGCTGATCAGATTGGGCTTGAGCCCGCCATTCCTGGTCGGATCCTTGAAATAGTTCCTCCAGTAATCGATCTGCTGCCGGTAAGCGACCGCCTCGGGCTCGATCAGGCGCAACACGCCGCTCTGCGCGTCGTAACGGTTGGTTTTCAGGGTTACCGCCGTTTCCGCATGCACCGCCGCCTGCTGCTGTGCGTCCAGCGCGCCCACGGGCTTGCCATACTGCTCGCCGGCAATGGCCGCGGCGGTGTCCTCGCCGAGACGATGCAGCGCTTCGGCGGAATAATCCGGCCCGAGGTACGCGCCGTGTCCCCAGATGCTGCCGTTGTCCATCAGGCCGTATTTGAGGAAAACCGCCTGGCCGTCGCGGATATCGTCGCCGCTGAACAGCACGGCGCCCTGTGCATCGATCACCTGCGCCGGAATCGGCGGCGCATTGCGATAGGCCAGCGAGGTGATCGCGAGCAAGCCGGCAAAGCCGATGACCATCACGATCACCACCGCTCGCAACCACCATGGTGACAGTTCGGTATCGTCGTCGGTCAAGGGTTGTGCTGCTTCATTCATCGCCGCTTCCTCCGAAAAAAAGCGAGAGCGCAAGCCTGTACACGACGAAACGCTGACACGGCGACCGCCATGCCCGTCGGGCTCGCTTGCACATGTCGGAACGATGGCCCCCACCCTCAACCACCGCGCCCCCGGTTCAACCATAAACCTTTTCGGGGCAAAGGTACGAGCGCAAGGTTCCGACCGGAATCAGCGCTTGAGCAGCGGCAGCTTGTCCGGTACGCCGTCCCACTTGGCGGCATCTTCCATCGCGGCGATCTTGCTGGTCAGCACCGGCCACTCGCGCGCCAGCTCGGCGTTGATCGACATGAAGATCTCCTGCCCGGCCGGGACATCGAGCTCGGGGAAGATCGCGCCGACCGGACACTCCTCCACGCACAGCGTGCAGTCGATGCATTCGTCCGGGTCGATCACCAGGAAATTCGGCCCGGCGTGAAAGCAATCCACCGGGCACACCTCGACGCAATCGGTGTGCTTGCAGTTGATGCAGTTTTCAGTGACGACATGCGTCATCGTGTCTCCTTCCGGTGATGACCAGTGCGTGGCTACAGTGTCCATGACAAGCGGCGCCGCCAGCCATGATCCAGGTCAGTGTGCGCCATGCGCCGCCGTCGCAGAATGACCCCGAGCTGCACCCACTTCCCCCGGAGCAACACTTCATGCGCAAACTGATTGCCCTTGCCCTGCTCGCCGTGCTGTCCACCCCGCTGATGGCCGCCGAGTGCGCGACCACCATCGAAGGCAGCGATGCCATGCAGTTCAACCAGAAGACCATCACCGTACCGAAGACCTGCACGAGCTTCGCGGTGACGCTGAAGCACACCGGCAAGCTGCCGAAGACCGCGATGGGCCACAACTGGGTGCTGTCGCACGCTTCCGACGAAGCCGGCGTGATCGCCGACGGCATGAAGGCCGGTGCCAGCGACAGCTACGAGAAGCCGGGCGACGCGCGCATCATCGCGCACACCAGGTTGATTGGCGGCGGCGAATCCGATACGGCCACGATCGACGTGGCCAAGCTCAAGGCAGGCGAACAGTACGCCTACTTCTGCACCTTCCCCGGCCACGCCGCGCTGATGAAGGGTACCTTGAGCATCGGCAAGTAAGCTCCGCCAACCGGGCAATGCATCCGGCCATGATGGCCGGATGCATCTTGTTGTCGTCACACTCTGCTTCTTCCATCCGATCCAGCATGTTCCGCATGAATCCAGCCACGCCATTCGACGAAGCAACGATTGCCACGCTGGTCGACCATTTCTACGAAAAGGTGCGGCGCGATCCGCAGATCGGCCCGGTCTTCAATGCGGCCGTGGACGACTGGGACGAGCACAAGCGCCTGCTCACCTCGTTCTGGTGCTCGGTGGCGCTGCGCGCGGCCAGCTACCGCGGCAACCCGATGGCGGTGCATCGCGGCCAGCCGGCGATCCGCACGGAGCACTTCGTGCGCTGGCTGGAGCTGTGGCGCGAGACCACGCTGGAAGTGCTGGAC
>DATMTG010000049.1:0-4281 GCA_035565075.1 Stenotrophobium sp. | reverse complement strand
GATTTTTCAAGGAACGAAGCCGGCAAATCGTGCTCCAATGGAACCATGAACATCAAGAATTTCCTGATCGGCCTCGCCCTCGTCCTGTCCAGCGGCGCAGCGCATGCCGGAGAGGCCCGGAATGCGCTCGGCCACTTCGTCAACGACGTGCAGAATCTCAATGCCGACTTCAAGCAGGTGCAGACCGACGAACATGGCCGCGTGCTGCAAACCACGACCGGGCACATGTGGTTGTCGCGGCCTGGACGTTTCCGCTGGGATTACCAGACGCCCTACAAGCAGCTCATCGTCTGCGATGGCCATAAAATCTGGGTCTACGATGAGGACCTCGCGCAGGTCACGACGCGCTCGGCGACGGCCACGCTGGAAGGAACGCCAGCGGCGCTGCTGTCCAACCGCAAGGCGTTGTCCGATGAGTTCACCGTCGAGGACGCGGGCCGGTCGGCGGGAGCGCAGGTCATCCGCCTCAAGCCGAAGTCGGCGGACAGCGATTTCAAGGCCATCGACCTGACTCTGGACCAGGGCACGCCGCAGCACATGACGTTTGTCGATGAACTGGGCGGGCGTACCGAGGTGACATTCAGCAATATCCAGCTCAATCACAAGCCCGACGCCGGGCTGTTTCACTTCACGGCGCCTAGGGGCGTCGAAGTGATCGACTCGGCGGATACGGCGCCCGCGCCCTGACGCGATGTCTGAATCCCTCCGGCAATCCGCTGCGCCGCTGGCCGAGCGCATGCGGCCGCGCCGGCTGGATGAAGTGCTCGGGCAGCCGCATCTGCTGGGCGCCGGCGGCCCGCTGCGTGTCCTGATCGAGGCCGGCAGGATCCCCTCGATGGTGTTCTGGGGACCGCCAGGCGTGGGCAAGACCACTCTGGCGCGATTGATTGCGAACCATGTCGATGCACAGTTCCTGACGCTGTCGGCGGTGCTGGCCGGCGTCAAGGACATCCGCGAGGCGACCGCCGCCGCGCAGTCGGCCTTGCGCGGCCTGCAGCCGCAGCGCACGGTCCTGTTCATCGACGAAATCCACCGCTTCAACAAGGGCCAGCAAGACGCGCTCCTGCCGTTCGTCGAGGACGGCACCCTGGTCCTGATCGGTGCAACCACCGAAAATCCTTCATTCGAACTCAATGCCGCGCTGCTCTCGCGTCTGCGCGTGTTCGTGTTGCGCGCGCTCGATCAGGCTGCGATTCGCAACCTGCTGGAAGAGGCGCTGACCGACGATACGCGCGGGTTGGGTGCCGCCATGGACAGCATTCCAGGGTCGTGGCTGGATCACATCGCCGAGGCGGCGGATGGCGATGCCCGTCGCGGATTGATCCTGCTGGAGACGGCAGTCGAACTGTCGCGCGCCGAGCAGTCGAAGGACGACGCCTTGCTGGAGAAACTGATCGGACGCGGATTCCGCCGCTTCGACAAGCAGGGCGAGAATTTCTACGACCAGATTTCCGCGCTGCATAAATCGGTGCGCGGCAGCGATCCCGATGCGGCTCTCTACTGGTATGCGCGCATGCTCGATGGCGGCTGCGATCCGCGCTACATCGCGCGGCGCGTGGCGCGCATGGCGACCGAGGATATCGGCCTGGCCGATCCGCGTGCGGTCCAGCTGGCGCTGCAGGCCTGGGACTTGTGGGAGCGGCTCGGCAGCCCGGAAGGCGATCTGGCCCTCGCTGAAGCCGTGGTCTACATGGCCTGCGCCCCCAAGAGCAACGCGGTCTACACCGCGCTCAAGGCCGCACAGGTTGCGGTTGAAACGCACGGCTCGCTGGAAGTACCGCTGCATCTGCGCAATGCGCCAACCCGGCTGATGAAGGAACTGGGCTATGGCAAGGACTATCGCTACGACCACGATGCGGAGTCCGCCCACGCTGCGGGGCAGCAGTTCCTGCCGGATCGACTCACCGGGGCCCAGTTTTACCGGCCGGTCTCCCGCGGCCTGGAAATCCGTATCGCCGAGAAGCTGGCGCAGCTGCGCGCCGCGAACAAGGCCGATTAACGCTTTGGCGTCGCGCGATTTATAATCCGCCCGCACGACGGAGATGGCATTCCTCCGCTAACCGCCTTAGCCGGCTGATGATGCCTACAGCGTTTCCGGTTCACCGGGGAGTTGTAGGGGCGTGGCCAGGGCAAACCTCTCTCTCCGGTGGTCTTGATGGTCTTGATCGGTAAGGAGTGCCAATGGATCTGATGTCTGCTGCTGCAGTCGGGGCCGGTGCCGCGCTGGGTGCTTTGCTGCGCTGGTGGCTGGGTGCGATGTTCAACCCGATCTTTCCGACCCTGCCGATGGGAACGCTGGCCGCCAACTGGCTCGGCGGTTTCATCATGGGCATCGCCATGGGACTGATCGCCAACTATCAGGCCTTGTCGCCGGAGTTGCGCCTGTTCATCACCACCGGCTTTCTTGGCGGACTGACGACCTTCTCGACATTTTCCGCCGAGACGGTGACGCTGTTCCTGCGCACGCAGTACGGTTGGGCGTTCGCTGCAATCCTCATGCATGTCGCAGGTTCGCTGACGATGACCCTGCTGGGGTTCTTCAGCTATCGATTGATCAGGTTGTAAGGAGCGATCATGGATGCACCGAATCAAGGCAGGACGAACACGAAAGGCGTGGCACTGCGCTTTCTTGTCCATGAGAACCGCAAGTGTCACGGCCTGCTGGCGTACGAATGGCTGCTCGAGACCGCGAAGAAGCTGGAGGTCCCAGGCGGTACGGTCTATCGCAGCATGGCCGGTTTTGGTCGGCATGGCGTACTGCATGAGCAGCATTTTTTCGAACTGGCCGGCGATCTGGCATTGCAGGTCGTTTTCATCCTGAGTGATGCCGAGGCCGAGCGCCTGCTGGATCTCGTTGCCCGCGAGGAAAATTCATTCTTTTACCTGAGATCTCCGGTCGAATATGGTGTGATTGGCGGCAAGGCGTGAATCACGCCGACGCGCAACGGCCGATACAATACACAGTCTCCACAGCCTGACAGCACGATGCTCGATCCAAAATTACTCCGCACGCAGCCCGAATGGGTTGCCGAACAGCTTGCACGACGGGGCTATCCGTTCGACCTGGCCCGCTACAACGCGATGGAATCCCGGCGCAAGCAGTTGCAGACCGAGACCGAGAGCCTGCAGGCGGAACGCAACAGCCGTTCCAAGGCGGTCGGAATCGCAAAGTCCAAGGGACAGGACGCCACGCAGCTGCTGGCCGACGTCGCGCATCTGGGCGCCAAACTGGCCGAGTGCAGTGCCGCGCTGAATGCCCTGCAGCAGGAGCTGGCAGATTTCCAGCTCGCCCTGCCGAATATTCCGCACGCCTCGGTGCCGGCCGGCAGGGACGAGAACGACAATGTCGAAATCAGGCGCTGGGGCGAACCCGGCGTGTATGCCTTCGCAGTCAAGGATCACGCGGATCTGGGTGAAGCACTGGGCCTGATGGATTTCGCCGCGGCGGCCAAGCTCACCGGCGCCCGCTTCACCGTGCTCAAGGGCGAACTGGCGCGGCTGCACCGCGCGCTGATCCAGTTCATGCTGGATGTGCACACGCGCGAGCACGGCTACGAAGAGCTGTATGTGCCGTATATCGTCAACCGGGCCAGCCTGCTGGGAACCGGGCAGTTGCCCAAGTTCGGCGACGATCTTTTTTCGCTGAACACCGAGCAGGACTGGCGGCTGATCCCGACGGCCGAAGTGCCGGTCACCAACCTGCTGCGCGATGAAATTCAGTCGGTTGCAGACCTGCCCAGAAAGTGGGTGGCGCATACGCCGTGTTTTCGAGCCGAGGCGGGTGCCGCCGGCCGCGATACCCGCGGCATGATCCGTCAGCACCAGTTCGAAAAAGTGGAACTGGTACAGGCGGTGCGCCCGCAGGATTCCTATGACGCGCTGGAGCAGTTGACGCGCAACGCCGAGGCCATCCTGCAAAAGCTGGAGTTGCCATACCGCGTCGTTGCGCTCTGTGCAGGCGACATGGGTGCCGGCGCCGCCAAGACTTATGACATCGAAGTCTGGTTGCCTTCGCAGGGGCGCTACCGTGAAATTTCCTCCTGCAGCAATTTCGAGGAGTTCCAGGCCCGCCGGATGCAGGCCCGGTATCGTCCGGAGCAGAGCCAGAAACCGGAATTGCTGCACACGCTCAACGGCTCGGGGCTTGCGGTGGGCAGGACCCTGGTGGCCATCCTCGAAAACCACCAGACGGCGGACGGCGGAATCGTTCTACCTGCGGCGCTGCAACCGTACCTGCCCAACTGGCAGCTATAGTCGCAGGACATGAAAAAGGCGGCGCAG
>DATMTG010000048.1:0-5932 GCA_035565075.1 Stenotrophobium sp. | reverse complement strand
GCGGTAGTCCATGCCGAAGTCCAGCTGACCGGTCGCTTCCTGCCAGGTCGGCAAGCCGAAGGCCACGTTGGTGGCGCCCGGGTGCGCCGGATCGGCACTGGTGGCGTCCTGGCCCGAGGTGCCGTTCACGTTCACGCCCTGCAGGAAGCGGCTGCGCCAGCTGTAGGCCAGGCGCGCCGAAAACGGTCCCTTGTCGTACATGAGGGCCACGTTGTAGGCGTTGCGCGACAGGTACTGCAGCGGCATCGTGGTGAACGGCAGACCGTTGCTGTCGCAGCCGAACAGGTTGAGCGAGGCGTCGTTAAACGAGCCGGCCGCCGGGCAGTACTTCTGGTCGAACGGATGGTGCAGCTCCTGCTTGCTCTTGATGTAGGTATAGTTGGCCGAGATGCCGAAGCCCTTGGTCCACTCCGGCAACACGTCCTGCAAACCGGACACGTTGTTGAAGTAGGTCTGCCCTGCCAGCTCCAGACCGGCCACGGAACCGTCCGAGGCGTTGTCCTTCTGCTGGATCATGAAGCTTTGCAAGTTGCCGGCCAGGTCGGCGTAGCTGTGGCTGACGGCCGAATTCAAGATGATGTCGCTCACCTTCTTGTAGAACACGTCGGCCGTCAGCGAGCTGCCGCTGCCCGGATACCACTCGAGCGACACGTCATAGCTGTAGGCGCGGGTCGGCTTGAGCTTGACGTTGCCGGTGTCACTGCCCTGATAGGTGACGCTCGCCGGCGTGGTACCGACGGCCTGGTTGTAGGTCTGGCTGAGCGTGACGTACTCGCTCAGGTCGCCAAAGCCGGGCCGGTACATCGACTTGGCGAAGGCGAAGCGCGCCTGCAGCTTGTCGCTCAGTTCCGCCTTCAGGTTCAGGCTCGGCAGCACGTCGACGAAGCTGTTCTTGCCGTCGAGCGGGGTGTCGATCTTGCCAAAGCGCGGCATGGCCGGCGGCGTGAGGGTGTCGTAGGTCGGCTTGAACACGGTGTAGCCATGCGCCGTCGTCGAGGTATGCACCACGCGCACGCCGACGCTACCCTCGACCGGGTAGCGCAGCTCATCCCAGCCGAAGCGGCTCGACAGATAGGCGGCTTGGGTCTTCTCGTTGTTGCTGAAGGTCTTGCTCGGGTCGCCGTCGTAGGAGAGCGGCGTCCAGTCGTTGCCCTGCGTCGAGCAGTCCACCGTGGTGCCGAAATGCTGGGCGCCGTCCTCGCACTGGTACTGGACGACCTTCTTCGCCACCGCGTAGGAATCGGGATAGCCCAGGACCGCCGCCGTGCTCGGTTGCACCAGCGCCGCCGGCGCCGGAACCTTGCCGTTGAAGAAGTTGTTGTATTTGAACAGCGTGGTCGGGAGCAGGTCGCCGTAGCGCGGATCGCTCAGGTAGCCGAAGCTGGCGCGCGGCTGCCAGCCCCCGGTGTCGGCCGAGGTCGGCAGGGTGCCCGGCCGTTGGGTCGTGGCGACCTCCCATGGCCGGGACGTGGTATACCAGTCCGAACCGCTGGCCTTGACGTGGGTGGACTTGCGGTCGGTCAGGCGTATGCCGAAACGCAGGTCACGCAGCACCGGATGGTCGAACCTGAAGCGCCCGTCGACCTTCCAGGCATACAAGTCGCCGTCTTCCTTGCCCATTTGCGGCACAAAGGCGTTCGGGTAGTAATGGCCCCGATCGGCCAGGAACTGGGTCGCCGCGTCGTCGAAGGTGATTTCGGCCGGATCGCTGCCCTTCACGCTGATGTTCATGCTCGGCACGAAGGTCGACAGGGTCATGTTGCGGTAGGTGCTGTCGGCCTTGGCGTGCACCCACTGAAAGTCGTTCTGGAACGCCAGGCGTTGGTTGACGGTCCACTTGGTGTTCCAGGCGAGTTCGCGGGTCGTCGAGTGGACCAGCGAGTCGGTGGAGTTCGAATTGAATTCCAGGCCGCCCTCGACGAAATTGTTCGCCCCTTGGCCGCCCGGGTAGGTGTACCTGGCCGACTGCAGCACGCCATTGGCGTCGAACACAGGGTTGTTCAGCTTGGTCTTGTAGGTGTTCTCCACGCCGGTGTAGAGGGCGTGCTCCTGGCTGTTGTTCGTGTAGGCCGAGTTGAACACGGTAAACGAGGACTCCACGCCATTCTTCTTCCACTGCAGCGCGGCATACTCGCCGACGCGGTCGTAGCGGGAGGTGTTGGTGCGATACGAGCCCGACTTGGGCGCCCAGACGGTCTTGCCATCGACGACGTTGGTGCGCGGGTAATAGGGGTCGATCTGAATCGAGTCGTTGTGCTCGTTGCTGCGGTTGGCCGACAGGTCCAGCAGCATGCCCCATCGGCCGAAATCGTTTTCCCAGCGTTTCGAGGCCAGGGCCGACATGCCCGGCGAGGATTTCTTGCCCAGCGCGTTGTAATTGGCATTGGTCGAGATGGCGAACTTGTCGCCCTTGTAATCGAATGGCAGCGCGGTGCGCAGGTCGACCTGGCCGCTGACGCCGCCTTCGATCAGTTCGGCCGGCGGGTTCTTGTGCACGATCACGGCCGACATCAGCTCTGGCGGCACGTCACCCCAGCTCAGCTCGCGTCCCGGCCAGCCGGCCGAGAATGACTCGCGCCCGTTGAGCGTGGACGAGCCCCAGGTCAGGCCGCGCACCGCGATGCCCGACCCTTCGACCGAGAAGTGCTCCGGGTCGCCGCGGCTGTTGCGGTCCATGGTCACGCCGACCACGCGCTGCAGCACCTCGGTGATCGACTTGTCCGGCAGCTTGCCGGCTTCCTCGGCGACGACGCCGTCGATGATCTCTTCGGAGTTCTGCTTGAGCTCGGCGGCCGACTGCATCGCCGCGCGCTGGCCGGTCACCACGACGGTTACGGTGCCGTCCTTGTCGGTGCTCGCGGCGCCGCCCTCGGTCGCCGGTGCGCTTTGTGCGAACGCGGCGCCCCCGCAAATGAGCGCGGCCTGTGCCACGGCGATGGACAGCGCGGTTTTTTTGAATTGTCTCTTCATGTCATTATCTCTTTTCTGGATCGAATCTCGAATGTTCAGCCGCGCGCTGCTGCGGCATGGAAGCAATGTCTGGCCTGGTGGCCGGGAAACGCGAGCGCTTCCCGGCGCCCCGGCTTACTGGATGGTGATCGGGCCTTTGACGGTGAGCGCGGTCGGATAGCCCGGCGTGGTCGGTGAAGCGCCCACCACCGAGGTGTTCGAGCGCGGCCCGTACACCTTGAAGTCGACGATCGGATACTTTTTCATCTCGTCGGCCTCATTCAGGTTCGACAAGCCGCACGAGTTGTCGAAGCCCTTGATGTCGCTCAGTTGAACTTCATACGTGGTGACCGCGCTGCCCGTGGGTTTGAGCAGCACGTGCGGGGCGACGTTGCAGTTGTTGTTGACGTGGCCCAGCACGAAGATCAGATACAGTTCATTGTGGCCGGTCTGGACCCACTCGTCGTTCTGGCCCAGCGTGATCTTGATCGTGGTCTGATTGCTCACGCGCAGGCCGTCGCTGGTGCCGTCCTTCACGCCGTGGGGAACCACGTCGAAACCGAAATAGGCACCGATATCGCTGCCGTCCCACGGATGCTTGGGGTCCTTGGTCTGGATCACGTACTTGTAGGTGAAGCTGCTGTCGGCGGCGTTGAACGTCGTGCTGCACCAGTTCGGGTCGCTGCAACTCCAGCCGTCAACGCTACTGCCGGCCCAGCGGTTGATCGGATCGCCGTCTACGGTGCTGTCGACCGCCTTGACGCCGTTCATGATGGTGAGCACCGGCGGTTTGTCATCGCCAACGATGAAGACGGCCTTGGCAGACCCGGCATCGTAGGTGTCGTTGCCCGCCTGCGCGGCGGTGATCGAGCAGGTACCCTTGGAGACCAGGGTGAGCGTGGTGCCGGTGGTGGTGCACACGTCGGGCGTGGTCGAGGCGAAGGTCACCGGCAGACCCGACTCGGAAGTTGCCACGAGCGGATCCGGGGTCTTGGTGATCGACTGGAAGCCGGGCGAGGGGAAGTTGACAAACTGCGTATGCTTGAGCACATTGAACAACTGCTGCTGCGAGGCCGCCATGTAGGTGCTGTCGCCGGCCTGGCTGGCCGTGATCGAGCATTCGCCCGCCTTGACCGTTACCAGCTTGTCGCCATCCATGGTGCAGGTGCTTGGCGTGTTCGACGTGAAGGTGATCGGCAGCCCGGACGACGCGGTCGCCACCAGCGGTGCGGCCGGCGTCATCAGATAGTGCGAACCCGGGAAAGCAAATTCGATGGACTGGGATTTGCCGCCCGTGGCCGCGCCGCCGCCGCCGCAGCCGACCAGCAGCGTGGCGCAGGCAAGGCCGATGGCCGAAAGCTGGAATCCCATGGTATGTCTCCTCATTTTAATGTTCCTCTCTATTGCGTTTGCTAAAATTGCTCGCCACCGGCGACGCCGATGACAAGGAAAGATGGTCCCTGCCCCGCTAGGCGGCATGGACGATGGTCCCGGTCAAGGATGTATGGACTGGCGTCGCCTCGCTGTCGTTATGTAAACGTTTTCAAAAACACAGGACAAGCAGCGTGCCAAGATTGGAAACACGCGCGCTGCGCGGGGAGGCGGCGGGGGCCGGCCTGCGTCGCGCCGGCCGGATCCGGCCGGCTTGGCCTGACTGTGCGCGAGGCGGACGTTGGAAAGGTCTGCGGGCAGCTTGCTGCCGCATTGAACGAGCTTGAGGCGCACGTCCTGTCTCCCTGCTTTTATTATCGATAACGGTCAATCAGCTGCTTCGATGGCGCTGTATTGGAGGTGAAACCGCGTTAGGTTCTACGCTGACGACTCCTGTCCACGCTCGCTGAGCACGCGGTCGCGGTAGGCGCGCGGCGTGCAGCCAAGTTCGCGCTTGAACACGCGATGCATGTGCTGGATGGACGTGAGGCCGCTGTCCACCGCCACGTCCTCGATGCTGCAATCGCCGACTTCCAGGCCGGCCTTGGCGGCATTGAGCTTGAAGCTCAGGATCACGTCGTGCACGCTGCATCCCAGCTCCTGGCGAAAGGCGGCTTCGAGCGATGAGCGCGACACGCCGACATGTTTGGCCACCTGTTCGGTCTTGATGCCCTGGCAGGCATACTGGCGAATGAAGTGGCGCGCCCGCATCACGTTCGGATGCTTGATCAACTGGTACTGGCTGGACGCCTGCACCTTGATGCCGGCCGGCGGCACCACGATCGCCGTGTTCGGCGGGCGCACCCCGCGCAGCATCTGCTCGATCAGATGGGCTGCCACGCGTCCCATCTCCTGCGCGCCCTGGACCACGGAGCTGAGCGGTATGCGGGTGAGCTTGCGCACCAGGGGATCGTTGTCGATGCCGATGATCGCCACCTGTTCCGGCACTTCGATGCCGGCGATGACACAGGCCTGCAATAGCTGGCGTGCACGCGCGTCCGATACGGCGATGATGCCGACCGGTTTGGCCAAGCTGCGCAACCAGTCGATCTGCCCCTGGGCCGCCTCGTCCCACGAATGGGTGCTGGTTTCGCAGCCGCGGAATATCTCCGCTTCCAGCTGGTCGCCCTGCATCAGGCTGCGGAAGGCATTCTCGCGCTCGTGCGCCCAGCGGTTTTTCTCGGTGGCGGGAACGCTGAACATGGCGAAACGCTGCAGGCCGACATCGATCAAATGCTGGCGTGCCAGTTCGATCAGCTTGAAATTGTCGGTTGCCACGTACGGCACACCGGCCGGGTAGTTGGCCGGGTCGGCATAGGAACCGCCAACTGCCACCACCGGTACGCTACAGCGCGACAACGCTTCTGCCACGGCCGGATCGTCAAAATTGGCGAGAATGCCGTCGCCCTGCCAGTGCTCGATGCCTGACAGGCGCAATTGGAAATCTTCTTCCACGAAGATATCCCAGGCCTCGCGCGTATTTCCAATATATCCGGCAATGCCGGCAATGACTTCGTGATCGAATATCTTGTTCGCGTTGAATAACAGCGCG
>DATMTG010000047.1:0-5522 GCA_035565075.1 Stenotrophobium sp. | reverse complement strand
AATAAATCCGCCTATCCGCATATAGAGATATAATGGCGGGCGCGGCATCCGTTCACGTACCGAGGTCATCATGCGCCAGCATCCCAGCTACTCCCTGCTCGAAAAGCACCTGCACCAGCGCATCCTGACCCTGGATGGCGCCATGGGCACGATGATCCAGGGCTACAAGCTGGAAGAGGCCGATTACCGCGGCACCCGCTTCGCCGACTGGGGCCGGGATGTGAAAGGCAACAACGACCTGCTGTCGCTGAGCCAGCCGCAGATCATCGCCGAGATCCACCGCAAGTATCTGCAAGCCGGCGCCGACCTGATCGAGACCAACACCTTCAACTCGCAGGTGATCTCGCTGGCCGACTACGGCATGGAGTCGCTGGCCTACGAGCTGAATCTGGAATCCGCGAAACTGGCGCGCGCCGAGTGCGACGCGATGACCGCGCAGACGCCGGAACGGCCGCGCTTCGTCTGTGGCGCGCTCGGCCCGACCAGCCGCACCGCCAGCATCAGCCCGGACGTCAACGATCCGGGATTCCGCAACATCAGCTACGAGCAACTGGTCGCCGCCTACCTCGAACAGGCGCGTGGACTGGCCGATGGCGGCGCCGACGTTTTTCTGATCGAAACGGTATTCGACACGCTCAACGCCAAGGCGGCGATTTTTGCCTGCGAGGCGCTTTTCATCGAGCGCGACGAGCGCTGGCCGGTGATCATTTCCGGCACCATCACCGACGCTTCCGGGCGCACGCTGTCCGGGCAGGTCACCGAGGCGTTCTGGAACTCGGTGCGCCACGCCAGGCCGCTGGCGATCGGCCTCAACTGCGCGCTCGGCGCCCGCGAGATGCGGCCTTACGTCGCCGAGCTGTCGCGCGTCGCCGAGTGCTTCGTCTCCTGCTATCCCAACGCCGGCCTGCCCAATGCCTTCGGCGAATACGACGAGCGCCCCGACGAGATGGCGGCGATCGTCGAGGAATTCGCCAGCGCCGGCCTGGTCAACATCCTCGGCGGCTGCTGCGGCACGACGCCGGAACATATCCGGCTGATTTCGCAACAGGTCCAAGGCAAGACGCCGCGCGTGCCGGCAACGCCCGCGCGCGCCTGCCGCCTGTCGGGACTCGAGCCGCTGAACATCGTTGACGACACCCTGTTCGTCAATGTCGGCGAGCGCACCAACGTCACCGGCTCGGCCAAGTTCCGCGACCTGATCAAGGCCGGCGACTACACCACCGCGCTGGCCATCGCACGGCAGCAGGTGGAAGCCGGCGCGCAGGTGATCGACGTCAACATGGACGAGGGCATGCTCGACGGCAAGGCGGCGATGGAGCGCTTCCTCAAGCTGATCGCCTCCGAGCCGGACATCTCGCGCGTACCGGTGATGATCGACTCCTCCAAGTGGGAGATCATCGAGGCCGGCCTCAAGTGCGTGCAGGGCAAGCCCATCGTCAACTCGATCTTGATGAAGGAAGGCGAGGCCAAGTTCATCGAGCAGGCCAGACTCTGTCGCCAGTACGGCGCTGCGGCCGTGGTCATGGCCTTCGACGAAGACGGCCAGGCCGATTCGCTGGAGAGGCGCAAAACGATCTGCGCGCGCGCCTACAAGATCCTCACCGAGCAGGTCGGTTTTCCGGCCGAGGACATCATCTTCGACCCGAACATCTTCGCGGTTGCCACCGGCATCGCCGAGCACAACAACTATGGCGTCGAGTTCATCGAGGCCACGCGCTGGATCAAGCAGAACCTGCCGGGCGCGCTGGTTTCCGGCGGCGTCTCCAATGTCTCGTTCAGCTTCCGCGGCAACAACCTGATGCGCGAGGCGATCCACTCGGTGTTCCTGTACCACGCGATCAAGGCCGGCATGGACATGGGCATCGTCAACGCCGGCCAGCTGGCGGTCTACGACGAGCTCAACCCGGAGCTGCGCGAGGCGATTGAGGACGTCATCCTCAACCGCCGGCCCGACGGCACCGAACGACTGCTCGAAATCGCGCAACGTTTTCGCGGCGACGGCCAGAAACAGGTTGCCGAGGACAACAGCTGGCGCGAACTGCCGGTGCGCGAGCGCATCAAGCACGCGCTGGTCAAGGGCCTCGATGCCAACGTCGAAGCCGACACCGAAGAGCTGCGCCTTGAAATCGCCGCCGCCAATGGCCGCACCATCGAGGTCATCGAAGGTCCGCTGATGGACGGCATGAACGTGGTCGGCGATCTTTTTGGCGCCGGCAAGATGTTCCTGCCGCAGGTGGTGAAATCGGCGCGCGTGATGAAGAAGGCGGTGGCCTACCTGATCCCGTTCATCGAAGCCGAGAAGAAGCCGGGCGACGCCGCGACCAGCAAAGGCAAGATCGTGATGGCGACAGTCAAGGGCGATGTGCACGACATCGGCAAGAACATCGTCGGCGTCGTGCTCCAGTGCAACAACTACGACGTCGTCGATCTCGGCGTGATGGTGCCGGCCCAGAAAATCCTCGATGCGGCAAAAGCCGAAAAGGCCGACATCATCGGCCTGTCGGGCCTGATCACGCCGTCGCTGGACGAGATGGTCAACATGGCGCGCGAAATGAAGCGCCAGGATTTCTCGCTGCCGCTGCTGATCGGCGGCGCCACCACCTCGCGCGCGCATACCGCGGTCAAGATCGACCCGCAGTACGACCAGGGCGTGGTCTGGGTCAAGGACGCCTCGCGCTCGGTGCCGGTGGCCGCCGCCTTGCTGTCGCCGGAGCTCAAGCCCAAGCTGCTGGCCGACACCAAGAAGGACTACGACAGCGTCCGCGAGCGCCACTCGCAGCGTTTCGCCAACGACCGTTTCGTCACGCTGGAGGCGGCGCGCGCCAATGCCACGCCGATCGATTGGCAGGGCTACCAGCCGCCGCGACCGCACATGCTGTTGCAGCAGTCGAAAAACGTCTGCGGCAATGCACATTGCGAACACCCGCACCACGAAGCCACGCAATTCGTGAAAGTCTTCCACGACTATTCGATTGCCGAACTGCGCGAGTACATCGACTGGCAGCCGTTCTTCATTTCCTGGGAGATGAAGGGACGCTATCCCGATCTGCTGAACAACCCCGCCAGCGGCGAGGCGGCACGCAAGTTGTTCGAGGACGCGCAGGCGATGCTCGATAAAATCATCGAAGAAAAATGGCTCAAGGCCAACGGCGTCATCGGCTTCTTCCCGGCCAGCCGCGTCGACGACGACATCGAGATCTATACCGACGAGTCGCGCCAGCAAGTCAGGACCCGGCTGCTGAACCTGCGCCAGCAGAGCGAGCATCGCGACGGTGTTCCCCATCGCAGCCTGGCGGATTTCGTCGCGCCCAAGGCCAGCGGCATCAACGATTACGTCGGCGCCTTCGCGGTCACCGCCGGGCTCGGCAGCACCGAGCGGGTGCTGGCGTTCAAGAAGGGCAACGACGACTACAACGGCATCCTGCTGGAGTCGCTGGCCGACCGCCTGGCCGAAGCCTTTGCCGAACGCATGCATCAGCGCGTGCGCCGCGAATTCTGGGGCTACGCGCCCGACGAGAAGTTCGACAACGACGCATTGATCGCGGAGAAATATTCGGGCATCCGGCCCGCGCCTGGTTATGCCTCGTGCCCCGAACACACCGAGAAGGCCACGCTCTGGCAACTGCTCGACGTCGAGAAGAACACCGGCATCAAGCTGACCGAGCACTACGCCATGTGGCCCGGCGCCGCGGTCAGCGGCTGGTATTACTCGCACCCGGCGTCGCAGTATTTCGTGCTCGGCCGCATCAGCCGCGACCAGGTCGCCGATTACGCCAAGCGCAAGGGCTGGACGCTGCAGGAAGCCGAGAAGTGGTTATCGCCCAACCTGGGCTACGAGCCGGTGGACTGACGGCCGCAAGCCAAATCGCTGCAGGGTGAAATGGCCAGCGCAATCATCGACAATAGCGCTCCTGCGTTTCCCGAAGAGATCCCCACTTGGCCGATGCACAAGTCGCCGCGATTGCACACGTCATACAGCTGGCGGTTGCCCCCGTATTCCTGATCTCCGGCATCAGCGGCATGCTTGGAGTGCTGACCAACCGGCTGACGCGGGTGGTGGATCGCAGCCGCAAAATCGAGGAACTGCTCGCCACGGCCGGGGAATCGTCCGCCAGCCGCGAAGCGGAATTGCGCACGCTCGCCTATCGCGCACGCCTCACGCACCTGGCCATCGGCTTTTGTGCGATCTGCGCCCTGCTGATCTGCACCGTGGTCGTGGTGCTGTTCATCGGCGCCTCGCTGAGTTTCAATATCGCGATTGCGATCAGCTGGCTGTTCGTCGGCGCGATGTCAGCCTTTATCGCCGCCCTGCTGTGTTTCCTTCGCGAGGTTCACCTGGCCACTTCCAACCTGCGTATCGGGACTTGAAGCATCGTCAAAATGACTTCCATCATTCAGACCATCAACTCGCAGCGGCGCGCAATACTGGGCATCATTTTACTGGCGCTGCTGCTGGGACTCTGGCTGGCGCGCGAACGCATCTTCGGCCCACGCATCAATCCGCAGACGGCGTTCTATACCCAGGTCGAATCCACGCACGTACCGCTGGCCGACTTCAGCAGCTACGCCACGCCACAGGCGGTTCTGGCACAGCTGCAAAAAGCCGGCTACAAGACCCGCGTCGTGCG
Source organism: Stenotrophobium sp. (assembly GCA_035565075.1). Taxonomy (GTDB): domain Bacteria; phylum Pseudomonadota; class Gammaproteobacteria; order Nevskiales; family Nevskiaceae; genus Stenotrophobium. The sequence continues at coordinate 894 of DATMTG010000047.1, read as the reverse complement.
CGACGATTATCCGGACAGCCCGCGCTACCCGCCGCACAGGATGGTCACGATCACGGTGGAGGATTACCGGCAACTGGGCAGCACGGGAGTCCTGACCCTGGACTTCTTCAACCAGCGGCTCTACGAAGCCGAGTTCGACCCCGCGGACAATCTCGACCATTACGTCGCGGCGCTGCACCAGTCGTTGCCCAAACTCCGGCGCGACCGCGTCGGCGAGGCCGTGCTGGTCGACGGCAACCTGCGCATCAGCAGCAGCGTCGACCTGGCGCGCAGCCTGGTCGGCCGCACGCTGGACTCGAAGGCCTATGTCATCTGGCAGGACCTGCGCCTGACCCAGCAGCGCGACCTCTGGGACAAGACCTACGGCAGCATCCCCATCCCTCCGCACTGAACAATAGGGGACTGTCCCCCATTGTTCGATTATTCAGTGGTGATGACCGCCGGCGCCGTGGACGTGGCCATGCGCCAGTTCGTCCTCGGTGGCCTCGCGCACTTCGGTGATTTCGACGTCGAAGTTCAGGTTCTCGCCAGCCAGCGCGTGATTGCCGTCGATGGTGATCATGTCCCCGGCCACGCGCATCACGGTCACGGTGACCGGTCCCTGCGGGCCATTGGCGTGGAACTGCATGCCGGGCTGCACGTCGGCGACACCCTGGAATGCACGGCGCGGCACCTGCTGCACCAGCGCTTCATCACGCAGTCCGTAACCCTGCTCGGGCGATACCTTGACCTTCAGCTTGTCGCCCGCGACTTTCCCTTCCAGCGCCTGCTCGAGGCCGGGCACGATATTGCCGCCGCCGTGCAGGTAGGCCAGCGGTTCGCCGCCCGCGGAACTGTCGATCACCTCGCCTTTGTCGTCGGTGAGGGTGTAGTGGAACAGCGCGACGCGCTGGT